>CALAGN010000148.1 GCA_937891785.1 uncultured Octadecabacter sp. | reverse complement strand
TTCGTTGATGAAGCATGGACCGAATTACTCATACACAGAAGGTCGGACACTCTCCTTGAACGACCTACCGAGCATTTTTCCATTCAATCGGCGTCACGTAGACAATGGCGTCATCGACACTGACCATGACCTCTCCATCTTGAATGTTGACCTGCACCTTCATTGAGCGATCGGCCAGTTCGGCAAGATCACGGGTCTCAGTCTCCGAAAGATTCATGACTTGAAGGTTGTCAAATCGGGTGGTGCCGTTTTTGATCTTCTCCCACCACATCTCTGCGGTCCTGCCACCGTAACTATAGACGATCACCTTGCTGGCTTTCCCACAGGATTGACGCACAACTTTCTCGCTCGGAAGCCCTAGTGCCACCCACAAATCCAGCTCCCCACTCAGGCTTTTCTGCCAAATGTCCGGCTCATCATCCGTTGAAAGACCTTTGGTCATTTCCAGTTGCTCATGGGCATTCAGGGCGAAGGCGAGAATACGCACCATCAGGCGTTCATCCGTCTCTGAGGGGTGTTTTGCCACGGTCAGTTTGTGGGTCTCGTAATAATGGCGATCCATATCGGAGACGGAAAGTTCGACTTTATAGATAGTAGCTTTTTGCGCCATGACATGCCCCAGAGTTGCGAAGATAGTGATGCCTAATGTGTCTGATAACTTTCCGAAAGCACTTAAAAATCTGCGCATAATGCGTGGGACACGAGGTATTGCCAAATTTGGTGACTTGCGGTTGCGGGATGGGTGGTCTGTTTAAGGTAGCCCATTCATAGCCAAGGCTGAATTATCGGGTCCACTGCTTCCGGCTCAAAGCATGCGTAATTGGGCTGCCTCAGTTCTGAGGGCGAGCTCCCGATAGGATCACAGGATATCTATGTACAAGGGAGATAGACGATGGACTACTTTGTTGGGCTAGATTTTTCGTGGCGACTCTGAGCGCTTTGCATTGTTGATAGCAAGGGGATGATGTTGTTGGAGCGCGAGTTGCCAGCTGAGGTCAGCGACATCGCGGAATGCCTTGCGAGGTTCCCACGTCCGATTGAACGGCTAGGCTTTGAAGCAGGCACGATGGGCCAACACCTGTTCCATGGCCCCAAAACAGAGGACTCTGACGTCGTTTGCATGGACGCTCGTCAGGTCGATGCCGCGCTGTCGACGATGCACAACGAGACAGACAAGGATGATGCGCGTGGCATCGCTTCAGCCCTGCGCACTGGTTGGTTCAGCCCAGTTCATATGAAGAGCCGTGAAGCTTATGGCGGCCGCGCATCGCTGGCCTTCAAGGTTGCTGTCGATGACCCTACGCGCTTCAATCGGTCACGCACTGTTGGCGCGCATTTGGGCAAAAATCGCGACGATATCAGTCAGGCGACTGATGCGCACTAGGGGTCGTCGTCCCGCCGTTGTCTCGTAAGCCGGGAAAACGAGCTTAACCCAAACACCCAATTAGAGAAGCGGACTCTAGAATGAATGATTTAACTCGAGGCCAAAGGTCTGGGTGCTATCATAGTCCTGCGAGGCAATCGGATGTGCTACATACATCTGGATTGCGCCTAGGCCCGTCTGGATGCGCAGCGATACCCCGACCGAAGATCGCAGATAGCTTGCATCGTCCACAGGGTCTGCCCCGGCAATGCCGCCCGCCACATCGTCAAGACCCCACAGGCTGCCCAGATCAAGGAACAGGCCCGGTGTCAAACGCTCGGCTCGTTCGCCAAACGCATTAGGGAATTGCACGTCAAACTTGGCGATGCCGTAGTAGTTGCCGCCAAGCGCGGGCGTGCCTGCAACTTCAAGATCGCGCGGTCCAAAGCCGCCAAATTCAAACCCTCGGATCGATCCCTGGCCCAGCCTATAGCGGTTGCCGATGCTGCTGGTCCCTGTTTGGCTGCTCAGCGCACCAAGTCGGACCTGACTGCGCAATACGACATTGCCATCGTTAAAAACATGGATGGCCTGGCCCGAGGCCGTAACGCGCAAAAAGTCGTTGTCCGGCGTTGTTGACCCGATTTCGGCACCAAATCTTAGCCGCGCCGCACGTATTGTGCCACCAGGCTCGATCGGAAACCGGTATTCAAGGCTGGCGCCAATCGCGCTGGTGGTCTCTTCACCCTCGTCCCCGACAATGAGTGCCGAACTGGCGACCGGAACACCCGAAATATCGCTCACGGAATAACTGGCATAGGCCGAGGCCTTGAGCGCCGAAGACACCTCCCAGGTTAGTCGCGGTTCGATCCGCGTAACGGTCGAGTCAAAATCATAGATCGCGCCTGCAGATGTCTCGGAGCGCATCACATTCAGGCCAAAAGCCGGAGATTCCCCGAAAATCGCATCGTTATTATAAAGCAAATTGACGCGCGTTCCGTCTTCTTGCGTTTCGATGTTGAACTTGAGGGTCTGATCCTCGCCCAGCAGCCTGTCGGTCGCAAAGCCCATGCCAACGACGACGCCATAATCAGAGTTGTAGGCAAGGCGACCTGTCAGGCGCGCAATAGGGTTGGGGTCCAACGATATTACTTCGGCAAGATCGTCTTCATCACCTTGTGTCTGGGCGCTAAGTACCTGAGGCGAAATGAGCAGGGCCAATACGGCCCCATAAACGAATCTTTGCATGATGTCCCCAAATGTCCCCAAAGAGCTGTTGGATTCATACTATTGACCTTGCGGCAATGCACCAACCCCACTTGGGACAACTAAGGGGAAACTGTGGCTATTTTCCCCACTGTGATCGCGCTACGTTGCATGAATGGAAAACCCCAAAGAATCGTTGTCTGCCCTCGCCAAAATTTCCGACGCTTTCGAGCGATCCTGGTCAATCGGAACGGATGAAATCGAAGAGCGGGCACTTTTTTTCTGCGAAACAGACGTCAAAGCAGCCCAATTGCTGGCGACCGCCGCCAAGGCCCACGGTATCGAAGACAAATTACTGTCCGAGTGGGCCGCCGCGATCCCCGGATCTGACGCACTTGGCTTGGCGCTGCGCTGTGATCTCAAATCAGTTCGGCTTTACACGCAATACTGGGTCGCAATCGCTTCGCGGGTCGAAAGCGGTGATCGATCGCCCTTTCCGCTTTATCGTGGGTTCAAATCACTGCCCGCCGGACTGGTGCGACGCGACGACTACATTTGTACTCCCCTCGCCGGGCCAGATGTCTTTTGGCCCCCTATGGCGGGTTGTTTCGCGGCCATGGGTCTGGATCACGACCAAGCGCAGGCAGTTTTCAACGCGTTGAGCGCCGAGACTGCAATTTTCACGCAGACTGACGGCGACGGGCGGAAATCATGGCTAACCACGGTGCGGCGCGCGCAAATCGACCGGACCATGCTGGCCGATTGGCTGGCACCGCTGGCTAAACGAGAGGGCGGCAGTGCCATCGTCAAGGCCGCACAGACCACCGATCTGGTGCATGTCGCCGGGGGCATGGACAGCG
This sequence comes from uncultured Octadecabacter sp., assembly GCA_937891785.1. Taxonomy (GTDB): domain Bacteria; phylum Pseudomonadota; class Alphaproteobacteria; order Rhodobacterales; family Rhodobacteraceae; genus SW4. Next base: position 8,041 of record CALAGN010000148.1, on the reverse strand, counting down.
TTAAAGGCGCTTTTCTTACGTTCTATTTCCAAAGCGATGCCCAAACCGTGATTGAAAGACTTACCGCGCAGGACACGTGATTTTGTCCGGCTACCAAGCGTAAAGCCCCCTGCCCGTCAGTTGACCACAGCGCAAGTTGTACCTGCAGGGAGTGCCAGATCAGGGTTGGCAATATCGACTAGAACGGTAAACGAATTCGAGGTTGAATCGATGAACGGGTCGATAGCCGTAACGACGGCCTCGACCTCGGCTTCGGCCAGATCGACCCGCACTTTCATCGTGTCACCCAACGAGATTTGTCCATATGCCGCCGCGAGAAATACAAGTTCGGCGCGCAGCGTGCTCACATCAATGAGGCGCAGCAACGGGTCAGGTCCGATAAGCTCGCCAACCGATACGCCGATCTCGGATACGTAGCCGGAAAAAGGGGCGCGAATGGTTGCACGGTCCAGCTCCATCTGCGCCCGTGCCTCATTCGCCAAGGCCAGTTCCAGATCAGTCCGCATCGTTTCGATCTCGTCGCGGGAAATCAGGTTGCGCGACAGCAAACGCTCGCTGCGCTCAAGGCGTTCTTGCAAAGCCGCGATGCTGATACGCGAAACGCGCAAATCCGCCGCTGCAATTTCGGAATCAATTCGAACAAGTGGCGCATTCTCGGTGACATAATCAGCACGGGTCACCTCGACAGCGCGGACAATCCCCACACGATCACTGCCGATATCACTGGTTCGTGCCGGCACAAGAAGGCAGGTCAAAGGCAGCGGTGCATCAGCACGCGCTGGTGGCGCGCCAACCAGCCACAGGCCCAAAACAGCAAGCCCCGTCAATAAATGCGGTGCAAGAATTGGTCTGATCATGGTCTTTCTCCTATCGATAACCAAGGCGCTTGGTCATGTCCTGCTCGCGCAGCAATGTCTTGCGGCGCAATGATCTTGCCCGACGATCACGGTCCGCGTGGATATTAGCAAGGCAAAACGTCGGCAAAATCCGGCGGCGCATGATCCATGTGACGACACTGCGCCAAGGCGAAAATGCACCCTCGGATAGGCCACGGTCTTCAAGGCTGATCATCCGGTCGTAGCTGCCGGGATCGCCCTGTCGGGCCGCGCGGCCATAAAGCTGACGCTCAAGGCGGCCCGATGCCATGACCGAGGCGATGATCACATGCAGCCCACCCGCATCACGAACGTCAGCATCCAACGCAATATCCGTGCCGCGACCGGCCAAATGGGTCGCAATGGTAATCCTGCCCTGTACACCCGCGACAGCGACCAGCTCGGCCTCTTGGGATTCGGTCATCGCGTCCAATACGGCGACATCTTGGTCGATCTCGTCGAAAACTTCCTTGAGGGCGGCGGATTCTGCCACGTCGTTCAGGCCAATGAGCACGGCACGGGTGGTGGCGACTTCGATAGCGCGGGCGGCGACGCTACGCCACTTTTCGTCAGCCGTGCGAAACAGCTTTAGCCCGCACGATTTCATCTGCGAGGGCGCATGCGGTGCCACGGGCTTAACGCCCAGTTGGTAAATCGCCCAAAATTCGCTGCGGCATTCATGCGCGGTGCCGGTCAATCCGGACAAAACACGGTATTGGCGAAAATAGGTCTGCTGCGTGATGTGGCCAACCGTGCGTGTTTCTGCGGTCGGCTCGACAACCGCGACCATCTCGACCATCTGCTGCAAGCCGTAGTCCCACTTGCGATCGGGCATCAACCGACCCGTCGCCTGATCAACCATGATGACTTCGCCCTCGTTCACGATATAGGCGACGCCCTTAAGAAACCCGTAAACGGCGGTCATACCCAGTTCGGCCATATCGACAATGTCCGAAGACTTGGCCAATGGATGGCGCCAATTGGCGGCGGCGGCTTCCAAACGGGCAATGCCTTGGCGGGTCAATCGCCAATTACCATGACTGTCGCGGGCGCGATCCTCGCCGGTTTCCATCGCACGCGCAAAGGCGATCAGATTGCGAAAGAGAACCAGATCGACAACCGGCGGGCGGTCAGCTGGCTCGGACAGGATCATTGGAACGGTGGCGTCATCAATCAAAACGCTGTCGACCTCGTCAACGATAGCCAAGGCCTGCCCGGTTTGCCGTGGGCGGGCCTCGTCCTGCATCTTGTGCGCCTCGCGCTTGTCGCGCAAATGGTCAAAAACAAAGGATTTGTTGGTGCCATAAAGAATATCGTGATCATAAGCGTGGCGCTTTTCGTCATCGCTGTCGGTTTGCAAGATCACATCCGAGCTAAGGCGCAGACGCGCGGCCAAAGGGGCGATCAAGGCATGATCGCGCTCGGCAAGGTAATCATTCACGGTCACCACATGCACCGATACGCCAACGCTTGCCGCCACAAGTGCGGCCAGAACGGCCGCGAGAGTCTTGCCTTCGCCGGTGCGCAATTCCACGCAATCACCATTAAGTAAAAGCACCGCGCATTCGATCTGGTTATCGCGCAGCGCGAGGCCGGTTTCGCGGCGGATCACCTCGAGCACGGCGGCAATACGGGGCGCGCCTTTGGCCGGATCCAAAAGCAGTTCGGCCCGCAACGGGGCCGCGATGCTGGCGTTCAGGTCGGTATCACAGAGTGCGATCATCGCAGGCGCATGGGCTGTTATCGCTTGGCGAAGTGGCATCAGACGATCCGACCCACGCGCCACACGCCACAGCAGCCACTCATCGGCAAACAACCGCAGTCGCGACAGCGGTGGCACATGACGACGAACGGGGCGGCGACGCGAGCGGGCAAAGGCCTTGAGGATCGGTCGCTGACCCATTGTCGCTCGCATCATATCCGGGTCACCCGCAGGAACAGCCGCTGTAGGTGAAAGACGATCTGCTCAAAAGCACTGGCACTGCCAAGGTCGATCCGCGCCTCGATCCGGACACCGGCATAGGCCGACAAATCACCTTGGGGCGCGGCCCATACGATCAGGCTGGTGTCCAGCGCCATACCAGGCCGGTTGGGTTGTTCGGGAACAGGCCCACCGGCAGACACCAAAAGCTCGGGCGGCACTTGTTGGCCCACATCGACGACACGGCTACGGGCGATCGGGCGGACGACTTCTTCACCATTGGGGAGCAACATCAGCAGGGTCGCGTTATCGTCAATCCGGCCTGAATAGGCGGCCGGAAAAGCAGTGACGATTTCCAACACCTCGGGGTTTATAATGTGGCCCAGACGGTCACCACGATAAACAAACACGCCGGGCGACGGTGGGCGACCGCCCTGCCAACTTATCCGCCCGGTCAGGGGCGCGCGCACTATTTGTGCACGCTCCAACTCTTCGGCATTCGCCAAGGCAGTGGCTGCAACCTCCAATTCGCGCTCAATGCGTAGGCGTTCAGGCACAGTTAGCCCGCTGCGGTCCAGCGCATCCTGCAAGGCGGTCAGGTTAATGTTCAGGGCCAGACGGCGGGCGGCCTGAATGGGATTATCCAACTGCATGACTTCGGTGCCCGCTACGATCTCCATGCCATCAACGATCTCGGTTGGGCCGATCAACCCGGATGTAGCTACGGATATCTCGGCAGCCGGAAGCGGCACGATCCGGCCCTCACCACGTGCCGAAAACGGCAGCGGCACCAAGGTTACCAATCCGACGATCACCGTCAGGACGACCAAAAGACGCACCAAGACGAGCCGCGAGCGATTCTGAGACTTTGCCATGCGGCGTCCTTTCCGAAACAGTTTCACCAACGGCCAGATCACGCTCATCACGACCGCCCAAACCGCCAACAGAATGCCGAAAACGAAGAACCAGGTCGACACCATAAGCGCGATAGTCAAGGTCAGGAGCATCCGGTAAGACAGTGACAGCACGCCATAGATGCCAAGAATAGGGCCCTCGCCGGGCCGCGGATCGACTTCTGATCTTAGGCCTAGAAAGCGCGACAAGAACCGATCTTGCAAAAACTCGCCCGATCGCTGCGCCAAGTTGGGCATTTCCAACCAGTCCGCCAACACGAAATAGGCGTCAAATTTCAAGAGCGGATTACCGTTGAACAACAGCGTCGATATCGTCCCTATCAGCACAAAGTTAAACAAAAACGCGCGCTCAACGCCCGGTTCGATCTGCAGCCACAAGATCATCGCGACCGAAGCCATGAACAATTCCGACAGGATACCAGCCGCGCCAACCAACATGCGCGCGCGTTTGTCCGGTAGGGCCGTTGCCTCAGAGGCTTCGACATAAGGAACTGGAAAGAACAGCAAGAACATAATGCCGAATTCGCGGACCTGACCACCGAACCGATAAAGTGCATAGCAATGCGACAGTTCGTGCAGGCCCTTCATGATCGGATAGGCCAGCGCCAGATAAACCAGCGCGCTTTGCGACAGCAAGGTCCGGTCAGCTGACTGGGCCAGCGCGTCCCAGTTTAGAACCGCGAGCACAACCGCCGTGATCATAACTGCCAACATGAATACGCCGCCCATCGGCGTGAACAGGGGACTGACAACAGGATAGGTGACCCTCACGAGCCAGCTGGGATCGAACAGTTTGAACTTGATCGCTAGCGGACTGGCAAACCGTTGTTCGATTGTCGAAGATCGCCGCTTGTTGGTTCGGTCGCTTAGGTAGACCGGATCAAGCTCGTGATCCGACAGGATAAGACCGGACCCAACCAGTTGCATAACCCAATCGACCATTTCCGCCTGACTTGGGGCAATGGCAGGGCGGCGCATCAGATATTCCCATATCTCGTCCAATGTCTTGCGACCATCAAACATGCGCCAAAGTTCCTGCGCACGCTCGGTTAGTCGCAGGTTTTGGCCGGTAATACGGTCGCACAAAACAACAAAGGCTTCGCCTCGAAACATCTGATGCGAGGTACCAATTGCGGCGCGTCGGCGGAATCTTTGGTCGCTTAACAAGTGCCAGTCAGGATGGCGCAGCGCGCTCATCCGCCCCACCGCCAGATGGTGCGCCGTAACCAGCGCAACGTGCCACGCGAATAGGCCGCCAGCATCGTCGTTTCACCACCGTCAATGCGGACAACACCACGCATACCATCAAGCAGGGCAACATCGGGCGGTCCTGCAAAATCCATCCAAGCAGAAAAGGTGTTAACGCCATCAAGCATCTGCGGATCGGTCGTAATACCATGTAAAGTAACGGGGATCGGCGCATTTGGATAAGCGGTCAACAGAAGCGTGCCGCTGTTTCCCGCCTCTAGGTCAGCAACCCAATCCTCATCGACAAACACCAAAAGCCGAAATGTGTCCGGCGATGCCAGTTCCAATAGCGACTCACCAAGCCGGACCCGACCGCCAACCCGACGCCAGGCATCACCACCAACAACGGCGGCGGTTTCAGTCGCCACGAAACGGGCAAGGTCAAGCTGGCGCTCGGCGAGATCCAATTGCACCGTGACCTGTCGGCGTTGCGCCTCAAGTGATTGGACACGGGCGGTATCACGCTGCGAACGGGCCGTCTGAACCTCTGCGTCGATCTCGTCCAACTCTGATTTTATCTGCGCAGTTTGCAGGACCAAATCGCTGTCTTCCATACCGACGATCAACTCACCCGGCGCGATCACGTCGCCAAGTTGAAAAGGGGCTTCGGCCAGAAATCCATCAAACGGGGCCGAAACGACGCGCCGTTCTTGTGCCTCGATCCGGGCGGTAAAATTTGGCTCGAAACGGGTGGGCCAAAGCGACAATCCTAGTGCCAGCAACGCGCTGACCACGAGGAAAATCTTGATCTTCCAAGCTGTCAGGCCAAAGACACCGCGAATACCTACGCTAGCCCAATTGCCCAACCGGCGAAGGATTGACGGATGCGCGCGGGCCTGGATTGTCAGGGATTCACCAAGAACCTGGGCGACCAAATCGGCAGCCTCTAAATTCAACGGGCCCGCCGCAGAGCCGACCGACCAAACGGCAATCACGACCGCTTCGGCCTCGTCGCCATTGTAGATTGGCATGGACAAGCCGCGTTCGCCGCCCAGCAATTCGACACGGGCCAAGGCATCTTCACGCGCCGATTGCTCGGCGGGGTCTGGCAGATCCGCTTCTTCGGCATCGGGCATATCAGGGTCGGGTGCGGCGTCAGGCGCGATAATCTGGGGCCCTCGGGCACGGATCGCATGATCGGCCAACGCCTCGATCTGGCTGCGGGCCTCGCTGTTGCGCTCGACCATGCCACCGCCTGACAGGGCCAGAAGTTTGGGTTTGCCGCCACGGACCCACGCAACTGCAATCAGATCAGGCGACAAGGCACGCTCAAGCCGTGCAATCCATTGATCAGCCAGTTGTCTGCGTCCGCCCGCACGGGCAGCATCCAGCAAAACCTGCGAGCCGATTTCGGCACCAAGCGCGACGTCGCTGATCGCTTCGGTACGGTCCGACAGGGCCGCCAGCATCAACCAGCCGACTTTCGATTCAATCAGTGACAACTGGGTCTGGAGATCGGCTGGTGAAAGCCCGTCTAGGCGCAGTAACACAACCATATCAAGACCGGGGCCGCCCAGCATATAGCTGGCCGACCAGCCCAAATCCGTGCCTTCGATGGCCTCGACGGCGCCGCCACCCTTTGGGTCGAACGCGTCGAGGGTTGGCTCGACACGCTCGGGCTGTGTTTTGCCCAGTCGAGCCGCCTCGCGCCACATCTCTCCTTCACGCAGAAACGCGTTGATACCCTTTAGCCCCCGAACGCCCGCTAAATGGTGCGCCAAAGCCTTTTGGAACAGCGGAAACTGAACATCAGCAGTCATCTAGCCTTATCCGTTGGATGAAGTCAGCGACGTGCCGATCCGCCAGCCAGCCATCCGCCAGCCACTCAAACCACCTTTACCCGTTGAAGCATCCTGCGTTGCGGCAAATTCAGCATCCAACCCACCCAAAGACGCGTCCTCTTGGACTTCGGGTTCTGGCGCAGTCTCACCGCTCGGTTCTTCGGCCGGGGTCGCGCCATTGGAGTCATCCAGTAGCAGCTGCGCGTCGCTTCCTCCTGCGATGCCTTCCGGGCTTTGCAGACGGAACCCTTGCAGGCCAGCGATCAGGTTTGCGCCATCTTCAGACAGCAGCCCCCCCATAAGAGCGTCGCCAAACAGCCCCTCTTCGAGGAACAGCACATCCATCCGATCAAGGATCGACGCGTTGGCGTCGGTTGGGAACCCAAACGCGATGTTAACACCTTCAGGCGGCCCGACGATAACCGTGGATTCAGACGAGAAGTTCACGCCAAGGGTGATCTGCACGAGCAAGTCGAGATCGCGCAGAGCGGGTGTGAGGAACGATGTAATCTGATCGGTGCCATCGCCACGCGGTACGAAACGCACCCGCAGGAACTCGCCCGCCACAATGTCGGTGCCAACCCCAAGACTAAACAGATCATTACCAAGACCGCCGATCATGATGTCACGTCCGACATCTGGATCGTCCAGCGTGTCGCCGATCAGCGTGTCATCGTCGCCCACGTCAATTGCGGTGCTTTCAAAGGTCCACTGGCCAGTCGCGCGCGGAGTTTCGCGGGTCAAGAGACCGTTGTCACCCTGCATCAGATCATTGCCTGCATTGCCGATAAGCGTGTCCTTGCCAGCGCCACCGAACTGAACGTCGCGGCCCGAACCCCCCGTAATGGAGTCATTTCCACCAATGTCTGGTTGGGTCGTGTCGACCTGTTTGGCGATGCCTGTGGCACCCTCCGCTTCGATCCGGCCGGCATCGCCAATGACGATGTTCAGGCCAGCATCGGAGAGTGATTGATCGTTGCCTTCGCCCAGGATCACCCAATCATTACCGGACCCGGTCGAGACGATATCGTCACCACCGTAAGCTGGGTCTTCGATCACCGAGGTAAACAAGGACCGCACACCGTTGACGAAGGTCAAGACCGCCTGATCGCCGGCGATTACATCATCGCCACCTGCAGTTGTGATTGTATCGCCGCTTGTGCCACCAAAGGCAAAGGTCGATCCGTCGCCTGCAGTGATGGTGTCGCCGCCGCCGAACACACTTGCACGTGTGACGATCTGAACCAGTTGCTGGGTTGCCGGATCAATGTCGATCTGGCCGTTATCGCCCAAGATCACGCC
>CALAGN010000147.1 GCA_937891785.1 uncultured Octadecabacter sp. | reverse complement strand
AGCAGTTGACTGTTAATCAATTGGTCGTAGGTTCGATCCCTACCGCCGGAGCCAATTAACTAAATAAAATCAGCTGTTTAGGCGATTTGATTTGCTACGAAATCAAATCGCTTTTTTCTAGGTTCCCCCTAGGTTCGTTTTTTTGAAAAACCTCGGTATCGGGCGGTAAAACAGCCCCGCAGCCGTGCTTCCGCTGCTTTTTCGTTCTTCGCGTTCACCAGCACCCGAACCGGAATACTGTCAGGCAGGCGCACTTTCATCATCACCACATCCTTTCCCAAGTGTTCGAGGACACCCATAGAGTGACTTGATGTAGATCAGTCCAGACGGTTACCTACAAACTCAAAACTAGATTTTACTATTAGTCAGGGGCAGTTCACCGTTAGGCTGATTGCGTCCGGGCTTCCACCCAATGCCGTTATAGAGTTGGCTGCCATGTGTCCGGCAGGGGACGGTCGCCTTGCCGCAGAAGCGGGCGAATGGTTCATGGAGTTTTGCGAACGCTAGGGCAACACACTAAACCGACAGGACGGCACTTCGACCCCCAGGGGGTGTAAGGCAAATACAGGGGGAAACAAAAAAAAGAAAAAAGATGCTGAGAATAAGAAGGGTATGACGCTTGACGTAATGCATAATATCAATCTACCCACCAAGATCACAGCGCGGGGTTTTGCTTAGAAAAAGAAAAGGGTTAGGAATATGTACCTATGGACAAAATGGACAATTTAGCCATATAATGAGGGCAAAGAAAGGAGTCGTCTATGACCCGTGTTACCGCAACAGAATTTAAGAACAATATCGGTGCGTTCAGCGATGTTGCAATGAATGAGCCTGTTATCATCACCAGCCATCAGCGTGACCGTCTTGTTCTGCTATCAGCAGATGAATATCGCCGCCTCACAGCCCTGCCGCAGGCCATCACAGAGGAGGACAAGGCGCGGGTTGCCCGTGGCCTTGAGCGGCACCGCAGCACCATCATGGAGCTAGCCCAACGATGAGTGACCCAAAGTGGGTCACTCGCTCACTTGTTGAGCTTATCCATGAAGGAGTGATCGAGATCGGCGGCGGCTCGCAGGGTTTGCGCGATGCCGCCCTTTTGGAATCGGCACTTGCCCGTCCCCAAAACCTTTACGCCTACGGCGAAACGGATATTTTTCAGCTTGCGGCCAGCTATGCCGAGGGCATTGCCCGCAACCATGCGTTTATCGACGGCAACAAGCGCACAGCGTTTTTTGTGGCCAGTGATTTTCTGGAGCAAAATGGCTATGAGCTGCAAAGTGCCGTCAATCAGGAGCACGCCGACATGATGGTCGAGCTGGGGCAGGGCAAAATTAGTCGCGAGAAGGCCGCAGAGCATCTGCGCAAGTATTCAGCGCAGATCAGATAAAACTTAGGTTCTGGCGCGGCTCACAAGAGCCGTGGCGGACAGCTTCGACCCCTTGGGGCGTAAGGCAGATACAGGGGAATGCTCAGAATATGAAAGCTTTCAAACCTTGCCATTGTATTGATGTTAGGCCAAAATGTTGGTGAAGGTATCGTTTTTGAAGCGGGGAATTTTATTTGAACACATCGCTTCAAGAGAAGTTAGTATTGTCAGCTTTACTGACTGCTACCACAGCTCTTCTATACTTTGCGCTCACGCTGCCAATTATTTCCTTCGAGATAAACGGCAACTCCATTGTTGATGTGATCCGTGGAGTTGCTCCGTCGATGAACGACCTTACCAACGAGGACATTTTTTTGTTGGCGGAGGCGTTCCTTGAAACTGATTTAAGCGGCTACCGCAGCTTAGAGGCATACAGCGTTATAGGTGGAGCCAACAGGCTGTGGGGGCTGGAGAATTATTTTCCTGCCATCCTCATCGTTTTGTTCTCTGTTGTATTCCCGATAGTGAAACTTGCAATCACATGGTTGGTTGCTTTTCGTGGACAGCCTCAAAATCTCAACAAAATCATGACAGCGGTACATAGAGTTTCCATGCTAGACGTTTTTGTCGTGTCCGTGATCGTGTTCGTGATCTCACGGTCAGCAGGGTATGAGGTGTCGTTTGGTATCGGGTTCTACGTCTTTGTGACCTATTTTTTCATACATCTAATCACGAGTGCTTTTGTTGCTCGTGTCACTTCACATGCTGCACTCGCAAAGGGGTAGAATATGACGTTTTGGCTGGGCAGGTTTTTCAGATCGTTTTTGGTGGTTGTATCGTTGCTCACCGCGTCTTTACCAACGTTGGGCAACGCCCAGAGCGCCGTAGAAAGGCTATTTGGTGTCAATGAAGTCAGGACGCAGGAACTTACACCTTACTGGAGCGAAGGACTGCACACCCTTTTGGAAATTTTTTGCACCAACTTGCGGTGTAAAGCCGAGCGCTCAGATGATGATACCCACTATATCTTCGACCTCGCAGATGTAGAATTGCCCTTTTCTGAATTTGGTGAAGAGTCTGACATCGTCGTTCAGATTGAGAGCATTCGTGTCGCAATCAGCAAAGACGGTCTGCGTGACTTCAATGGATTTCCAGCCAATGCCGATATTACGATTTCGGGCATCACGTTGAACGATGACGGCATCCTCGAAATAGCGGCAGCAATTTTCGAAGATGATCCACGTATACAGAGATTGATCGCCAGAGAGATTGCGAAAGAAAGCCTTTCATTCACGGCATCTTTACGCCGTGGAGAAGGGCACTACAGATTTGATTTTTCAATAGAGCTGCTATCTGGTGATAGGATAAGTGGTTCTCTAACCGCATTGGCCACAACTCCTATTTTTACGTATTTGGTGACGGATAATATTTTGGCCGAAGACTTAAATGATATTGAAGATCAAGCAGTTAGAGGGGCGTTGCTCTACGACAGCATATCATGGGGCAAGGTGGTGGAGGTGCCTGTACGAGACGCATCCGTAACACTCACCGAAGTAACGCTTTTAGACAAAATATTTGGTCCATTTTTGATTGAGCGAAGAAGTGATGGAGAACGTGCGTTCTGGGAAAAAGTAGAGGTTTTTGCAGTGCCGATATCCCAAATTCTTGCAGAATCAACGAGGGTGGATGGTGATGCAGAAGACATACTTGGTATCGTAAATTTCTTCTCTAACTGGCGATCTAAGCAAGGGACTATGGAAGTTTCCATTGCTTCATTAGGTTCAGATGATCTGCTTGCTGACATAGATCAGACTGGTTTTAACCCAGAAGGTGAAAATGTTTGCAGTGCAGAAGCGCTTTCTTTGCCTGCTATTTTGGCAGGTTTTGGCGTGGTGCTGCCATACTTACCTGGTTTTGAAGAATTTTTGGATGAAGTAGGCTTTCAAAATTTAGCCCGAAATGAAGAATTCATTGAGGAATTGAGCGGCGATATCGATAAGATCATGGTGTCTATTTTGACGGACGTTAGCTGTCGTACGGGTATGCTGAGTTTTACTTATCAAGCTGGCGAGCAGGACTGATTAACTTCTGTATGGGTTTTTATCCGCTACCTCGTCCCACCGCTTGCGCTTGAAGTAAGGCACCAGCCGCGCTTTTTTATCGGGCTACCCATCGCATCTATGATGATGATTTTCCGCCGCTTGGCTCGCCCCGCACCTTTTTAGGGCGGATCAGGGGAAAGGTGCTGAGAGCGGCTACATACGCTTGACGTACGGCGTATATTACCGCTATACTCATGGCCAATGATCCTGAGCTATCAAGATAAAAACCTCGGCCTTTGCAGATGGACAGTTCGTCAAAGCGTTCATGTGGTTTGAGGCCCAGGCCGCGAAACGGCTGGCAATCGTGGACTATCACTGAAGAAAGGCGGCTTCCAATGTTTATGAAAGCAGTACATCCCGGCCTGGTCCTGAAGGACGAACTGATCGAGCTTGGCATTACGCCGACCGAATTTGCGCGCCAGATCGACGTGCCGCCCAACCGTGTTAGCCAGATCATTGGCGGCAAGCGTGCCATAACTGGCGACACAGCCCTGCGTTTTGGTCATTGGTTCGGCACCGATCCGCAGTTCTGGATCAATCTTCAGGCGCAATACGAGCTCGCGGTCGCAGATGGAGAGGTCGGGGCGGTGATCAAGAAACTGCCGACCAAGGCGAGTTGGCCTGTGCAGCAAGAGCAGCCACGGTTGGTTTGAAGCGAATGCAGGGGATAACCGAACACTACATTTTGCGAATAGGTAGCATGGCCAACAAGACCGGCTACATGCCGGACGGCCTTGAGGAGGCGTTGGCCAGAGTGGATCAGCTTCTCGATAGGATGATCGCGTCATGATCCCCCGCGTCGGTCCTGGGGGAGCCTCCTTCCAAGGTGCAGGGCTCTATTATCTGCACGATAAAGACGCCCTGACCTCCGATCGCGTTGCCTTCACGCATACGCTCAACACGCATACCGACAGCCCGGATCGGTCGCTGAAGGTGATGGCGTGGACGGCGCTGCATCAGGGCGAGCTGAAGCAGGCCGCAGGTGTGGTGGCCACGGGTCGGAAGCTGGAGAAGCCCGTCTATACCTACAGCCTTGCCTGGGCGCAGGACGAGACCCCTTCTCGCGAGGATATCCCCGGAACGATCCGGCGGAAAGCCGCAAACTATGGGACGAACAAGACGCGCCTATGAAGGGCTGGGGTGGTCTGATGGCTATCCTAGAGGCAAAGAACCCGGCAGGGGCGGATCAGGTGAAAGCCCACGTTAAGGCAACTGCCTGTCCCACCGTAGCAGCCGCCATGCGAACCGCGCCGTTCGCCCCTTTACAAACAGGCAACCCAACGAAAATACCGCCGCGCGAATGGCTTTATGGCTGGAACACGGTATCCGTCCGGTGTTCCCGCCCTTGACGCTTATTCTGGCGTCCAGTTCCATGGCATGAGTTCGTCGATACGATTGATTTTATGATCGGCGACGTGTGTGAGCACCCAAGTGAGCCAAGCCTCGGGATCGACGCCGTTCATCTTTGCGGTCTCGATGAGGGTGTAGGCGACAGCTGCGGCCTTGCCACCGCCGACTGAACCCATGAAGAGATAATTTTTGCGGCCGAGTGCTATGGGCCGGATTGACCGCTCACAGATGTTGTTGTCGAGCTCCAACATTCCGTTGCAGAGATAGGCACGAGCCTTTGGCATCCGACCTAAGGCGTAGCGGATTGCCTGAGCCAGCGGCGTCTTTCCGGAGATTTTGGGTAACTGGAGTTGCAGCCAGTCTTCCAGACCATCAAAGACGGGCTTGGCCTTGGTCTGCCGCAGGATCGCTCGTTCTTGGGGTGATTGCCCCCGTGCTTCCTTCTCGACGCGGTAGAGGTCTGCGATCCGCTCGATCGCTTCCTTGGCGATGGCTGAGCCTTGGGTCTCATAGACCTCAACGAACTTGCGGCGCACATGCACCATGCAGGCCTGTTCGGCGGCTTTGTCTTCCCCAAACAAACCATTAAAGCCAGCATAACCATCGGCATGCACGGTGCCTTTGTATCCGGATAAATGATTGACGGGATGCTCGCCCTTGCGATCCACGCTGAACTGATACCATGCGCAAGGCGGGACTTGGCCACACCACGGGCGTTCATCGCGTACATAGCTCCAGAGCCGCGCGGTTTTGGTCTTCTTTGTCTTCGTTTTGGTTTGCAGCTTTACCGGCGTATCGTCAGCAAAAAGCGCAGGTCCTGCCCGCACCCGTTTGCCTATATGATCGGACAAGGGTTCAAGCAGCGCCGTGGAGCGGCCCACCCAGTCGGTCAGCGTGGAGCGGTGCAGATCAACCTTCTCACGCGCGTAAATATCCGATTGCCGGGCAAGTGGCAGATGGTCGCAATATTTGCTGGTCAGCACATGTGCGAGCAGACCGGGTCCAGGGCGACCGCGCTCAATGGGTCGCGACGGCAACGGCGCTTGCGAGAATGCCTCACAGCAAGTGCAAGCCATGCGCGGGCGTATAATCCGACGCACCACGAAGCGCCCCGGAATATATTCCAGCTCTTCGGTGACATCTTCACCAAGCTGGCGCAGATTGCCGCCACAGTCCGAACACGCTTCACCTGGGGACAGTACCTCGTCCACCCGGTCAAGATGATCAGGTAGCGGATTGCGGCTGTGTTTACGTTTAGTGGGCAGGTCAGCCTCGGCGTCATCGTCGTGCGCCGGGTCAAGCTGCTTTTGTGCCTCAGCCGCCGCTTCAATCTCTGCATCTTCCGACAAATCGAAGGCCAGCTGATCGAGGCTCTCGGATTTGGAGCCGAAGCGAGCTTTTTGATGCGCAGCCAGTTGTCCTTTGAGCTTCTCAATCAGATAGGCCTGTGACTGCACTTCTGCCATCAGAAGTTCGCTGACTGTGCGCAGTTCATCGGGGTCTTCGGGCAGCGATTTGAGCGTGTCCAGCATGACTGAACCTATATCAAATCAGCTCCCTGCAGGGAACGATAAACAGCGCAAATCCTCATGTTTTATTGGACTACCCAACCGTCAGTGGCCGCCATGTATTTTGCGGAATCCGCCAGTCAATCCCCTCCAGCAACATCGACAACTGCGATGGGCTCAAGCTCACTTTCCCGTCCTTCGCAGCAGGCCAGACAAAACGGCCACGCTCCAGCCGCTTGGTAAACAGACACGCGCCTTGCGTATCCCACCAGATGATTTTGAGCAGATCACCTCGACGACCACGGAACACAAACAGGTGGCCAGAATACGGATCTTCGGCCAATACCTGTTCAGCCTGCGCGGCCAGCGTGTTGAATCCGCGCCGCATGTCCGTCACCCCGGCAGCCAGCCACACCTTCGTATTGCTCGGCACCGGAATCATGCCATCAGCCCTTGCACAAGACCCAGAACGGCAGAAAGCGCCGTGGGGCCCTCAACCAGAATACGACGACCATCCGACAAGGTGATATCAACGCTATGGGCAGATATCGCAGCACCAGATAGCGGCTGCGCGCCAGTCTGCGTGAGCTCAACAGGCAACGGTTCGCGAACCTCAACTGGAAGAAAAGCCACAACGCCATCTTCCGGCTGTGCAGCAGCATAATCCGAGCCCGGAGCAAACCGAGGATCTTTCAGCCACTTGAAAATCAGATTGGCATTCATCGAATATCGACGCGCAACCTGCGCAACCGACACACCAGTCGTCGTCGTTTGCTCACAGATGATGCGCTTCTCGTCATCAGACCAGACCCGCTTCTTCTGTCCCTTCTTGCCCGCCATAGAGTGCCCCAAGATGTCCACTATCAATGGTGGACACTATTGCATCATCTCCTTCGCCGTCAGAGCAGGGACACCGGACGGTTACGTTAGGCTAGGCTTATCCTAATGAGATTGAAGCATTATGCGCCTGACCCACCTTGCTCTAGCAGCAGCACTCTCCCTGACATTTGGCACCTATGCCCACGCCCAAACCTGTGGTGAACTTTGCACCAAAGACTTCTGGGAAACGGCAACTCCAGCAGAAATCTCAAAGGCCATCGCTGCAGTGGATGTGAATGCCAGAAGTGAGAATGGCGATACACCTCTTTACGTTGCTGCAAGATGGGGAACCCCTGAGACCGTCATAGCCCTATTGGAGGCTGGTGCTGATGTGAATGCCAGAGGTGGGATTGGGGAGACACCACTTCACGATGCTGCAAGATGGGGAACCCATGAGACCGTCATAGCCCTATTGGAAGCTGGTGCTGATGTGAATGCTAGGGATCAGAGGGGCGATACACCTCTTCACTTATCTGCAGCGTTTGGAACCCCTCAGAACATTCTAACCCTGTTGGAAGCTGGCGCTGATGTGAATGCTAGGGATCAGAGTGGCTTCACACCTCTTCATCGGGCTGCAATGACTGGAACACCTGAGAACATTATAGCCATTTTGGAGGCTGGTGCTGATCTGAATGCTAGGAATAAGGAGGGTGATACACCACTTCACTGGGCTGCAGCGTTTGGAACCCCTGAGACCGTCATAGCCCTCTTGGAGGCTGGTGCTGATGTGAGTGCCAGAAATGAGAGGGGCAATACACCTCTTCACTATGCTGCAAAGTTTGGCTTGACTAAGAAGTATGGCAATGCAGAGCACGTCATGGCCCTTCTCAAGGCGGGTGCTGGTGCTACCGTAAAGAATGACGCAGGCGAAACCCCTTGGGACTTAGCAAAGGAAAATTACAAACTCAAAGATACAGATGCTTACTGGGCGCTCAATGACGCAAGGTTCAAGTAATTCTAGTTAACCAAACACCCGTTTTCAGCAAGACCTACCATCTGTGGCTTGTTGCTGGAGGGGCGTATGGGGGGTAACTGCAATTAAACGGTTAGCCTGTTGCCTCCACTGTTCCCGGTCTTCCTCAAGGTCGGTAAGTCTCAGAGCTGAACACATCCGGCAGCAGGGCGGCAGCCAAGCGAGGCACGCCGACCTTGACGGATGGGTGGGGCACGAGCCGGTCATCTGGGCTGCCCTCACATACCAGTTCTTACGCATTGTTTTTCTGTGAGCAGCGGGGGCCACCGCGCTTGTTTGACCAGTTCGGAAAAGGTGTGCTCGTCATTGCTTTTTACTCGCGTTTTTCAACTTGATATCGGCTCCCGGCAAATGCCTCTTCAGCTTCTCGATCTTGCTCGCTGCTTCTTTGCGATCCGCTGCCCTCAGCAACCACTGCGATCTCTGGTGGCCCTGCAGCTGAATGACGATGGGCAAAGCTGCGGCAAAGCCATGCGTGCCGTCGAGGGTGGCGGGCGTTTCTTCATACTGCTCGCGCCGGTGATCCGCGTGGTCGCGTACCGCTCCTGCATCCTTAAAACGATCCGGCAGCAGCGCAGCGACGATGTGGCTGTACGACCGGCTGAACCTGCTACCCGTCTGCGCGACCGGAGCGATCCCGAAATAGGCGGCGACGTGGTGATACCATCCACCGCGCTCTTCTACGAACAATAACCGGTCGGGATGGACCCCCAGAGGCAGAGGCTCGTTGTTTGCAATGATGTAGAGGGTTGTGTCGTTCCGCCACTGTGACCGCAGTCTCCACGCCTGATGGAAGTCTGCCGTCGCATCCTCTTTATAGTATTCCGCGAAAAGCGGATCGGAGTGACTGTTGATAGTCGTCGTCACGATCTCGTCGGTGTCCTTCACCCAAACGTCGTGGGGCTTCGGCTCCCACCAGACGCCGGGGTCTTCCCTAGGCACACCGTCTATCGCCTCGACGATCTCCCAGCAGTTCCTAGGCGTCGATGCCGACGACAGGATAATGCTCTGGGCGTGGCTCTTCTTGTAGAGGTTCGATCCGTTGACCTTCATGAAGTTGTCTTGGGTCAGCCCCTCCAGCCCTGCAGGTGCAATTTTGATCACGGCTATCGTCGACACCCGCAGTAGGTCATGCTCTTTCGGTGGGGGGTCGCCCTTGGACGACAGGTGCTCCATCATCAGGTGTGCCTCTGTCACGAACAGCATCCACCCGAGCGCCGTCAGGTTGCCTTCCGCGTCAAAGAGCCGGTCTGCCGTCCATCTGGATCGCGAGCCGTCCTGCCGGTGCATCAGCTTGACCACCCGGCAGTGCTGCCCGAGGTCCCACTGCGGCGGCTCAGGCGGGTCTGGGGTAACTTTCTCGAAGTGCGTCAACTGGGCCAGAGCGGTCGAGCCAGTCGCATCGAGCCACTCGACCTCGTCGGTGTGGTAGCTGTCGTTGATGGGGATGATGTGCGCTAGGCTGACGCGATGCTTACCGCCATCGTTTCTCGGTCGAACCCGGATGCCCGGAACTGGATCGTGCATCGGCGGCAGCGCCATCAAGTCGATGAGTATCTTCAGAAAAAGAGCGGCACGTTTCGGGCTGGCGTTCGCCATCGCCAGATCGCGGATTTTGTTCCGCTGCTTCTGCGTCGGGTTCGCCCAGTTCCCTTTGCCCGGTCGTTGGATCAGCGTCTGCGAGAACAGCTTGTTGAGCTGGAGCATAGCGTCAAACCCCGGCAGGTCGCTTCTGGATATACGACCACCGTGCGGGTCGTCTTCAAGGCGGCGCAGCGTCTCGGTGATCTCTCGTATCGATAGGACGTCGAAGAACGCACTTACGCTCCACATGCTGTCAGCCGCCACTCCGGGTATTCTCTCCGCCGTCTTCGCCCAACTGCCCTTCGTCTTGTCTTCGCGGGTGACGAACTCCCGGCGGAGCGTGATCTCGGCTGCCGCCCTCTTCTCCCCCGCTGACAGCTCCATGCCGCTGCCTAGGGTCATGATGCCAAAGCAGTCGGCCAGAACATTCGGAGTGAACATCTCGACTGTCCGTAGCTGCTGCAGCGTCTCATCGATGAGCAAGCGCTTGGCGGGGCGCTGCGTGGTAGCCTTACCGTAGCCCTTCATCGGGTGCGCCAGCGTCGCCGTAGACGTGAAGAAAGTGTCGGCCCCTTCCTTCAGTTGTTTCGATATCATGCAGCCGTCCGAGTAGATGCAACTGAAGTGTATCTCGCCCTGCTGATCTTTGTGCATTCCGCAGAGGCGATGCGGCTCGCCTCCGGCCTTGCCGAAGAGGGCGCGAACAGTCCTCACGTTTTCATGGCAGCCGTACTCCTTACTGTCTTCAGAGATGAAGTTGTTGCCGACGTAATGCTGCGCCGTCTGCTGCCCCTGATATGTGTGCAGGTAGTTGTCACGGCTCTCTTTCGCGAGACGGTTCGACAGGCCCGCGTAGACGAACTTGGGGGCGACGCCTTCCTCGGCGATTTTCTTTATGGCGGCCTGCGTCTTCCCGCTGCCGACAGGGTCACGTCGATGGGTCGCTTGCGGCAAACGCTTGCGCACCGGCAACTGCTCGCAACCCGGCAGTGCCATAAACTGGCGCGCCACCCAGTAGCGAAGTTTAGCGTCCATGCCAGAAGCCATCCAAGAACTCTTTCAGAACTTTCGGGTCTGGATCGCTGTAATCGAGCGAGGCGAATGCCCTCGGTTCCGCGCGAACCGACAGGTGCTCTCGATCTTCCGGGGTGGCGGGTCGGATCGGTACACTGCCCCATTTTTCGGCGGCTTGCCCCTCTGCTCGCTTGTACATGTCCGTGAACTTTGGCCCCAGTTCCTTCTCGATCTCTCTGGTCGAACGTTCGAGCTTTCCTTCGTTGACCGCGCTCTCGATCTGCGCTCTTGCCAGTGCCCGCAACATTTCCAGATTGCGCTCTCTCGGAGGCGTCAGGCTGCAGTAGCTCATCGTCAGGCGTAGGTTCACGCCGTTCAGGCCGACGCGCCCGTGCTTCTTCTCGCCGTATTGCTGAAGGAACCTCGTCCATCCATAGCGACCCACAGGAGCCTTAGGGGGGCCGTTGTGGCCCATCTGGGGAGGAGGGTCGATCTGTGGGCGCATTGCGGCAAGCTCTTTAACCGTGGGTGTTTGCACCAAGGGACCATCCAGCAGCACCACACGGCGATCCCCGAACGGATCATCATATTTGGCGCGCTGAATGAAGAAGCCATCGCGGTCTTTTTTGGTGAAGCGCGGACGGGCGATCAGGTGCGGCTGGCTGGGCGTCAGGACAGACGTGTCCGCAAGTCCCGATGCCCAGTCCTTGACCTCGTGCGAATACAGCGGACGGTCGAAAAGAAAGAACAGGTGCCCTTTCGGCTGACCGCCTTCGATGTGCTGCTTCGACGAGTAGGCCCAGACACACCCGGCTTCGTGAAACGCATCGGGCAAAATCTCGGCGATGACCTTCCGCAGCCATTCCTCTTCGTTGTCCCGCCAATCAGGTGGGAAGACGGCTGTGGTGTTGTCGACATCGATCATGGCCCAAGAGCGCGCAGCGTCGATCAGCGACCCATCGGTGTGGGTACGAGAGACCTTACCGTCATCCTTGATACCGGAAAGCGAGGGTGCGCCGCGAACGACGTAGCTGTGGGTCCAGTCGCTGGCCTCTCGGATCAAGTCTGCGAGGTCATCAAGGTCTTCGATGGGCTGCGGATCGAAAGTGTACGCTGCCCCTTTAGGGTAGCGGACTGAACCGACTTCCGACATCTTCTTGGGAGCGGTTTCTTCGATGGTCTTCTGGAAGCGGTAGCTCTCCGGCCCGTCGAGGAAGACCATGACGTTGGGATCGCCGGTGCCCGGTGCTGCAGGGTTGTCCGGTCCAGCGAAGTCGTAGGTGAAGTCTTCAGGGGTGTATCGTTTCGTCATTCGATCATCCCCTCTTTCTCGATCCGCTTGAGGTACTGGCGAGCGGCGGGGTCGTGGCTCCACAGCCACGTAAAGACAGAGCGCCGGGTGTAGACCCGTCGTCTGTTGTCTGATTTCGTGTACTCAGGGCCTTTGACAGTCCCGCTGCCATTGGCTCGCCAGTGCATGGACGTCAGCGCAGCGGTCGTGATGCCCAGCATCCGGGCGACTTCTTCGCTGTAGATCGGTTCGTCTAAGTACATCGGGTTGCGTTCGAGCACCCGTTCGATGGCGGCCTCTGTACTCAGGATTTTTGCACCCGATGGCGATTGGACCGCATTGTTGTTGAAGGATGGCATAGCCGTATTCCACTCATTGATGAGTGACGCGACCTTTCAGCTCTTGCCCGCCTCGCGGCGGACCAACCACACGGGGTGGTGGCGAAAGAACCGTTCCGTCTCGCCCCTATCGGGAGCGGCGTAGTCCGGTTAGTTTGGGCAGTTCTATCGTCGTATGCCCTCAACTCTGAAGCGCTGTAGTTGGTGCGGGTAAACGATCCTCTCCGCGCCGCGCTCGTCGATGTTGCGCGGACCGAATAGGGTTAGGATGGATCGTGAATATCCCCCGGTGTCGCGCTCAATGCACATTTACTGACATGTTTTGATATGTCAACATATTTCCGCATAGGGGATGGGACGAAATATACATTTAAAATCAAGTGGCTCCAATAAAAGTGCCGTTTCGGACGGACCCCTTTTATATAAGACCTCTATATAGGGGGTCCGTCCGAAACGGCACTTTCCATATGTCAGCACATTCCGCAACGATTTGACATATCAAACCATGAGGACGACCGGGTCAGCCTATCCGCGCACTAAATATAACGGCGGGCGAAAGACCGGCGCAGACCGGGCGCGCAACCGTCGCACCAGTTGGCCCTTTTCTTCGTTTTGGGCCACTACATCCATTGTCTTTCAAAGATCGGCGGCCTCGCTGGTTATAGGCGCAATCGGTGCAGTCCCGGCGCGCAACACCGGTCGGCCCCCCCACGTTGTCGGTCAGCCGTTCAGCACTCATCATCGCTTTAGGGTTAGGACCCATAAATTGAAAACTGCCGAATATCGCCGAAGCGGACCTTAGTTCATCCTGCAGCGAACGGCAGGTTCGAGCCCAAATTGCCTTGTTTTCGCATTGCAGCGAATGGCCGGTTTGCGAACTTCA
>CALAGN010000146.1 GCA_937891785.1 uncultured Octadecabacter sp. | reverse complement strand
AGATGCATCTTAGCCAAGCCGCAAAACTGTCCTAAAAAGCAGGACCACTTCACTGATCGAACAGGGGATCACAGTTCGCAAGGGGTTGAGAGCATTGAAGAACTCATTCGAAGCGATCCTGGAAGAGCGCAAAGATGAGATATCTCCACGCATGCGGCGCATCTTGATTGGTCTTTACGGCGACTGGATGTGGATGGATGATCGGATTGACAAGGTGTCAAAAGAGATCGAAGAGATCAGCCGCAGCGAAGAGAACTGCGTCAACGTGATGACGGTTCCAGGAATTGGTCCGATGATCTCGACAGCAATGGTTGCGGCGATTGGTGAAGGGGAGGCCTTCGATCGAGGTCGTGATTTTGCGGCTTGGGTTGGGCTCGTGCCTCGCCAATATAGTACGGGCGGCCGAACCGTGCTTGGGCGAATATCCAAGCGTGGCAGCAGATATCTCAGAATGTTGTTCGTCCAAGCGGCGAAGGTCATCATGATGCGCCCGCATCGGTGGCCAGACATCAGCTTTGGTGAATGGTTGACCCGCGCATCAGAACGCATGCATCGAAACAAGGCAGCGGTTGCGCTCGCCAACAAACTGGCGCGCATGGCATGGAGCATTCTGAGACATAAAACGGCGTTTGATGCGCCAAGAGATGAGGTTGCTGTCGGCGTCTAACGGCAAAGCGGCAATCCAGAGGAGTTCGCGATAGATAGAAAGCATGGAACGGAAATATTACGCCCCCAGAATCTGACGGCCCATTAGGTCATAATCGACCTTGCAGCTAATGAGATCACGGCGCGTGCGCAACCCCAACAAGGCCACGACCCGCGTGTCGATCAACAGGCCGAATACATATGAGCGACTTCCGAGAACATGCGAGAAATCATTTGCGAACAGCAGCCGGTACATACAAATGGGCCGTAATCGCCAGTCTGCCTGATCAGTGCGAAGGTTAACAATGTACCGCATAGCTGAATATGGCATGCCTCACGTTGCCTGCTCAAAACCTTTCTAGAGATACTAAAAAGCCGTGCAGAAACCGTATAAAAGATGATTTATGACGACGCTAACATATTGATCGTAAAGCATTAGCGCAGATTACACGAACACCGGCGAAAGGTGGCGGGCAATCCAACGTCAGCTTAACATACGACCGCGCTGATTTGCTCAACGGCCGCTTGCTACTGCTAAGTGACGGTTATGATGCGCCAGACCATCATAAGATAGCACAGGATGTAGCCGACAGGCTTGGCGTCGTTCTGAGAACGACCAAGTTTGCGGACGCTTAGGCGTCAGACAAACGCCGCATGCAGCCCTAGGAAAATAATGGCTGACATCACTGCCGTAGCTGGCACGGTGATCACCCATGCGGCGATGATTGTCATGAAATGGCTTCGGCGTACCAACTTGCGACGGCGGCGTTCTTCGGGCGCTACACGCTTGACCGCTGGGTTGTTGGCCGCAGAGCTTTTCAAGCGGCGTTCTGCGTGCCATTCGCGATAAAAGCCGACGCCAAAGATGCCACCGACTGCGATATGTGTGGATGAAACCGGCAGGCCAAGCCAGCTTGCCACGATCACGGTAATAGCTGCCGAGAGGGAGATGCAGTAGGCGCGCATCGGGTTGAGTTTTGTGATCTGGCTGCCCACCATGCGGATCAGCTTGGGGCCAAACAGCACAAGGCCGAATGTGATGCCCATCGCGCCAATCACCATGACCCACAGCGGGATCGAGACCGTGCCAGCGAATTCGCCGAACTGTTCCGCATGCACAATCGCGGCAAGTGGGCCTACGGCATTCGCCACATCGTTGGCCCCGTGGGCGAACGACAGCAGTGCGGCGGAGAGCACGAGTGGTACACCAAACAAGGCCTTAAGGGATCTGTTGCGGTTCTCCATGCCTTCGGATTGACGGCGGATCAGCGGCGCGGAAATCGCATAAGTCAAAGAGCCTATAGCCAGTCCGATAAACAGGGCCATGCCAAGGTCGATCTTGATGACCCGTTTGAGGCCCTTCATCGCAAGGTATGTCGCAAAGACGCCGGCCATAATACCGATCAGAACCGGCACCCATCGGCGGGCAGCGGCGATTTTATCGTCCTGGTAGACGATATTTGCCTTGATAAATGCCAGAAACGCGGCCGCAATCCCACCGCCCAGCACCGGCGAAATCACCCAGCTTGCGGCGATTGCGCTCATCGTTGGCCAGTTCACGGCGCCAAATCCAGCCGCCGCGATCCCCGCACCCATTACACCGCCGACGACAGCATGGGTCGTCGAAACAGGGGCCCCGACCCATGTGGCAAGGTTCACCCACATGGCCGAGGAAATCAGCGCAGCCATCATGGCCCAGATGAACACTCGCGAATTGGACACGCTTTCGGGATCAATAATGCCTTTGGCAATGGTCGAAACGACATCGCCGCCTGCCAACAAGGCACCCGCGCTTTCGCACAGGGCAGCAATCACGATCGCGCCGCCCATGGTCAGCGCATTCGCACCTACCGCTGGGCCCATGTTGTTGGCAACATCGTTAGCACCAATGTTGATCGCCATATAGGCGCCAAAGGCTGCTGCGGCGATAACAACGAACGAGGTTGGCTGGCGTTCAAAGAATAAGGTCGCACCAAGTCCGGCCAGCACGATAAACGCAAGCGCAATGCCAAGTCCGACCATGGGGCGAGCAACGTATTGTGTCGCATATTCGACATGGGCGATCCGACCCAAGTCCTTGTCCAGTGTCTTCCACTGACTACCTTGTGTCCCGTTCGACATCGTATCCCCCATCTGTGCGGCCTTCGCTTGGCGTGCTCACACAGTCGTTACTTCATTAGGCGGGAACTAACGGGACTTCGGGCAGGTTTCAACGGATTCGGTGGCCGAGGCGCACTAATCAGTCGCAAAATTCCAAAAGGATATCACGCAGTCCATCGTCGGTTACCATTTCGGCCGCGACCTGGGGCGAGACCCAGCGCCGCTTGCGCCTGTCGGCCTCGGGGTAGTCGTTAGCCAACTTGAACACCCGCGCCGTATAGACAGAGGTCTCGCAATTTGCGGTGGCCCCAGAATTAAACTGCTTGAGCGATGAATAGCTGCCAATGGCTTCTGGATTGGTGGTGGCTTTCTGGACGCCGCCCTCTTCCCAGGCTTCTTGAATAGCGGCTTCAGCAGCGCCAAGCCCGTCAACCGGCCACCCTTTGGGCAAAATCCAACGGCCTTTGCTGCTAGTGACCAGCATCACCTCGCGCCCGTTCTTACGGTCACGATAGCAAAGCGCCGCCACCTGCAACTGGGGCGGGCGACGCAAGAACGGAGAAATTACTTCGGCAAAAGCCGAGCGAAAAAGTGAGGTCATTTTGAATACTGCCGTTTAGTTTCTTTTTTCTTAACTTACAGATAACAGCATTATGTGAATATTACAAATGACACCATGGTGAGGGGCTTGTGTGTGCCCCACTCGGGCCTAAGTTGGTATAGGTAAATCACGGAGGACGGTATGGGTGAAACGGTCGCGAATCTGGGCCTGTATGGGCTTGGCACGATGGGGAGCGCACTGGCGCTCAATATCCTCGATAACGGCTTTGGGCTGCATGTCGCGAATCGCACCCACAGTGTTGTTGCCGATTTCGTCACCGAGGCCAGCAAGGCCGGTCTTGGCGACCGTCTGACACCACATAACGATCTGGACCAGATGGCGCGCGACATGCCCAGCCCGCGCGCGATCATTCTGATGGTGCCTGCGGGCGCGCCGGTGGACGCGGCAATTGCGCGGCTGGTTCCGTTATTGGGGCAGGGCGACACGATCATCGACGCGGGCAATGCCGATTTCAACGACACGCGCCGTCGCACTGAAACCGTCGAGGCAGAGGGCCTGACATTTATTGGCATGGGTGTGTCTGGCGGCGAAGACGGCGCGCGCAATGGCCCGTCGATCATGGTAGGTGGCACGCCGCAGGCTTGGGGCGCAATCCGTCCTATGATTGACGCGATTGCCGCCAAGTTTGAGGGCGCGCCATGTGCCGATCACCTTGGCTCGGATGGCGCGGGGCATTTTGTCAAAACCGTGCACAACGGCATCGAATACGCTGATATGCAGTTGATCGCCGAGGTCTACGGGCTAATGCGCAACGGTGCGGGCCGCAGTCCTGCGCAGATTGGCCAAGTGTTTGAAAAGTGGGACAAAGGTGCGCTGCAAAGCTATCTCGTCGAGATTACGGGAGTAGTTTTGCAGGCGGTTGATAAGTCCACGGGTGGACCTGCTGTTGACGTTATTCAAGACAAAGCGGGCCAAAAAGGAACTGGCCGTTGGACCGTGATCGAAGCGTTGAAAATGGGCCAGTCTGCCAGCACAATCGAAGCCGCTGTGGCCGCGCGCGGCTGGTCGGCTGAAAAGGAAACGCGCATCGCCGCCCAGGGTATCTTGGGCGGTCATCGCGGTGCGGTATCGCTGCCAGATCAGGACTATGAAAAGGCGTTCTTGGCGGCGCGGATCATTGCCTACGCCCAAGGATTTCGCATATTGGCTGCCGCGTCGGATGCTTATGACTGGGGACTTGATTTCGCGCGGATCGCAGAAATTTGGCGGGCAGGCTGTATTATCCGCTCGGCCTTGCTTGATGATATTTCCGAAGCGTTTCGCGGGGATTTGCCACAGGGGCAATTGTTCCTTGCGTCGAACTTCGCGGACACCCTAAAATCTGCGATACCGGCCCTGCGGCGCGTCGCTGGCGCAGCGATTTCTGCGGGGCATCCGGTGCCTGCCCTTACGGGTGCGCTTGCCTTTGTTGACACCATGGCACAGGCGCGCGGCACGACCGATCTGGTGCAGGCCCAGCGTGATTTTTTCGGGCAGCACGGGTTTGAACATATCGACGGACGCACAGGGCAACATGGCCCATGGTGGGACGCCTAAAGGGACTGCATGAAATAGCTGTAGCCGCCGCCAAAGAACAGCGTCACGGCAGTGAAAATATGGGCAGCTGCAGCAAAGACTGCGTGTTTGCGGGCAAGCTGTCGGAAATCGCCACGCCGCCCATTAAAGGGAGAAGACGAAACCGCGCATCTGCGTGGCCTGCGACCCGAAACGCCGCCGCATGTCCGTATCCATGAATTACCACCGATGCGATCAGCGCAAAGCCAACCATCGGCTCGAAAACCAAATTGCTGCGGCAATCGACAGCCCGCCAAACAGGGTGTATCCCGTCGCAAGGCACATCAACACACCCGCGGCGGTTAGCGGAAGTGCCATGACACTAGAGGTTTTCGATCTGGGGCATGCCGATTACATGCAAGCCGCCATCGACGTGGATCACTTCGCCTGTGGTAAACGCGCCCGCATCTGATGCCAAATAAACAGCGGTGCCGCCGATGGCCGCGAGCGTTGCATTGGCCCGCATCGGCGCATTGGTCTCGGCATATCGGAACGTGCGGCGCGCGCCTGCAATGGCCGCCCCGGCAAGAGTTTTCATCGGACCGGGCGAAATGGCGTTGACGCGAATACCGTCCGGACCAAGATCGGTTGCAAGGTAGCGCGTCGCACTTTCCAGCGCGGCTTTGGCCACGCCCATGACGTTGTAGTTTGGCGTCACGCGGGCGCTGCCCTGATAGGTCAGTGTCAGAAGCGTGCCACCGTCAGGCATGATTTCAGCAGCGCGGCGGGCCACGTCGATAAAGCTGTAGCAGCTGATCGTCAGCGAGTTCTGGAAATTTGCGCGGCTGGTGTTGGTGATCCGGCCGGTCAGTTCGTCCTTGTCGGAATAGGCGATGGCGTGGACCAGAAAATCAATCTTGCCCCAGCTGTCTTTCAGCATCGCAAAGGCGCGATCCATCGAAGCGTCATCTGTCACATCGGTTTCAACCAAAAGGGAGCTTCCGACACTTTCAGCCAGTGGCCCGACCCGTTTGAGCAGATTTTCACCTTGATAGGAAAACGCGAGTTCTGCGCCAGCCTCGGCCATAGCCTTGGCAATGCCCCAAGCAATCGAGCGTTCGTTCGCGACACCCATAATCAGGCCGCGTTTGCCGTGCAAAGAAATTGTCATGCCTTAAATCCGATCACTTAACCGCGAAACTTGGAGAGCAGCATAGACCCGTTTGTGCCGCCGAACCCGAAGGAATTGGTCATAATTGTATCATGGTTAGCGTTTTCGACCAGCGAGGTTGCTATTTCGGCTGGATCCAGCGCGGGATCAAGTGTTTCCACGTTGATCGACGGCGCGATGAAGTCGCCTTGCAGCATGAGCAGGCAATAAATAGCTTCTTGCGCACCTGTCGCCCCTTGGGAATGGCCCGTCATGGATTTCGTGGAACTGATAGGCGGGGTCGTTCCTTGGCCAAAGACGCGGCGCACGGCCTCGACTTCGCCGACGTCGCCGACGGGCGTGGATGTGCCATGGGCGTTGATATAGCTGACGCTACGCCCTTCGGGGATGGTGTCCAGCGCAAGGCGCATCGCGCGTTCGCCGCCTTCGCCGCTGGGGGCAACCATGTCGTGGCCGTCGGATGTAGCAGCGAATCCCGTCACTTCGGCGTAGATCTTCGCGCCGCGTGCCTGTGCGTGTTCAAGGCTTTCCAGCACGATAATGCCGCCACCACCCGCGATCACGAACCCGTCGCGGCCCGCGTCAAACGCGCGCGAGGCTTTGGTCGGGGTGTCGTTGTATTTCGAGGACATCGCGCCCATTGCGTCGAACAGGCAAGACAACGTCCAGTCCAGTTCTTCGCCACCGCCCGCGAACATCACGTCCTGTTTTCCCATCATGATCTGTTCCGCCGCGTTGCCGATGCAATGCAGGCTGGTCGAACAGGCCGAGGTGATCGAATAGTTGATGCCCTTGATCTTGAACGCCGTGGAGAGGTTCGCGCTGATCGTCGAGGACATACATTTCGGCACCGCAAACGGTCCGATCCGTTTGGTGGCACCTGTGTTTTCCACCACCTTATGTGCGGTAAACATAGCACTGGTCGACGGCCCGCCGGACCCTGCAATAAGCCCCGTGCGCGGGTTGCTAATCGTGGCTTCGTCCAGCCCCGCATCGGCAATCGCCTGCGTCATGGCGATATGGGCATAAGCGGCACCCGGTCCCATAAAGCGCAGCGTGCGCTTGTCCACATGCTCGGTCACGTCGATTTTCAAGGTGCCCGCGACTTGGCTGCGAAACCCGTGTTCGGCCATTTCGGGGCTGGCTTCGATGCCGGATTTCCCTGTACGCAAGGAGGCTTCGACCTCGACCGCGTTATTTCCGATGGGAGAGACGATCCCCAGACCTGTAATGACGACACGGCGCATAGCTGCTCCTTAAGTGGTGTTTTCTTAGGTGTAGGCGAGAGGGGGGAGAGGGGCAAGTGGGGTGGACCGTGAGCACTATTGAAAACGCTTACCCAAAGCGAGCTGTTCGAGCATCTGCTCCATCCGCCGCGCACGGGTTTCCGGTTTCTTGGCGGAATGCAGGCGGTGGTAAATTACAAAGAGGTTCGCGCGGGTAAGTGTAGCATAGAACGCCTTGGCCGCTGGGTTGGCATCGAGAGCTGTGAGGAAATCGGCTGGAATGACCATGTCGCGCGATCCGTCATAGGCGGCGTCCCAGCGTCCGTCGGCTTTGGCCGCGTCCACTTGGGCTAAACCTGTTGGCATCATCAGGCCTTCTTTGATCAGCCGTTCCGCGTGGTTGCAGTTTCGCTTTGACCAGTTGGATTTGGGTCGGCGCGGCGTCCGGCGTTGGACGTAAGACGTGTCGTCCAACCGCTTTTTGATCCCGTCTATCCAGCCCCACGTGATGGATTCAATGACGCAGTCGTCCCAAGTGATTGACGGCTCGCCCGAGCCCTTTTTGAAGATTTGCACCCAAAGCTCGGTGCGTACGATGTGGTGGTCCGCAAACCACGCCCGCAGGTGCTCGGGTGTGGGGAAGGGGAGATAATCGGTGGGGTCGGGTGGCATTTGTTCACTCTCGCTCAATGTAGCTTTGGGATCCCTCGCCATGAAGAATACTATACCCTACGCTTCGGCAGTTTCGCCGACGGGTAGGGGCCAGTGGAGCCGAGCATTCACCCTTAGGAAGGGTGAGGCTCAACCCCACCTTACAGAGTGGTAAGTTGGAGCCCCACCCTACGGAAAATGCCTCACGAAAGTTGGAACGCAGGGCCAATTGGCCCTGCAAATTCTTATGGAGCTCGGTTCTTGATTTTTGCAAGTTGCTCTTCAAGGTAGTTCTTTGAAGCCTCCCGTCGGAGCCGGTTCTCATATCTCATTTGATCGATTTCCTCTTCGGTCATCGGCGCTGGTTCAACGTTCTCGGTTGTGTGCAACTCTGAGATTGGCGGCGAGTTGCGGTGCCTCGCGCCAATCTTGCGGTCCTCGGATTCATTTGACACCCAATTGTAAAGATCAAATATATTAACTGAAATGACCGCGATCAAAATAGAGCAAAAAATGGCTGTCGTGCGGGCTGAACTATCTACGCCTCCGTGGTGGGAACACGCGCCTTGTCTACCTATTGATCCAGAACGCCAGCCATCGTGGCAAACAGATCGCAAATCGAAAATTTGGGCAATGATCCAAAAAATTAAAATCGAGATCACTGTCCCCAACAGCCACTTCATTTATTGACTCCAGACACATTAGCTCTCGCTCAGTGCCACCTTCATATCCTTAACCATATAGATCACCTCGCCATCCGCTTCGACGATCCCGTCAGCCACGCCCATCGTCAGGCGGCGGGTCTGGATCGCTTTGGTGAAATCAATCTTGTAGGTCAGCATTTTGCGGTCGGGGCGGACCATACCGGTGAGTTTGACCTCGCCTACGCCAAGCGCATAGCCGCGCCCCAGCCAGCCGCGCCAGCCGAGGTTGAAGCCAGTCAACTGCCACAGACCATCAAGCCCAAGGCAGCCGGGCATGATCGGGTTGCCGGGGAAGTGGCAATCGAAAAACCAAAGTTCCGGCGTGATGTCGAATTCGGCCGTGATGTGGCCTTTGCCGTGGGCGCCGCCGTCCGCGCTAACGTCCGTGATCCGGTCCATCATCAGCATCGGCGGGGCGGGAAGTTGCGCGTTTCCTTCACCAAAAAGTTCACCGCGGGAGCACTTAAGAAGGTCGTCTTTGTCAAAGCTGCTTGGGTAGGTGGACATAGTGAGCCCCATTTTGGTGTTACATTCCAAAGCGGTGTAGCATCGCGTCGCGCGCAGGCGCAAGACTGACGGCAAAGGCGCGTTTGCAGGCAAACGTCGATTTACAATTGAAACTGTCCGGTTTTCCCCCATATTATCGATGGACAGGAGCGCGGTATGCCAATGACACATGTTACAATTGAACGCGGAACGAAGTGGCTGGCTGATGCGGGTCTGCGCCCGACGCGCCAGCGTGTCGCGCTTGCAACCTTGCTTGTCGGCGACGGGCAGGACCGGCATGTGACCGCCGATAGCTTGTTTGATGCAGCTGGCGAGGGCACGGAAAGTGTCTCATTGGCGACTGTTTACAATACCTTGCGGGCGTTTTGCGATGCAGGACTGCTGCGTGAAATCACCGTGGACGGTGCGAAAAGCTATTTCGATACCAACATGACGGACCACCCGCATTTCTATTGGGAAGATACGGCGGAATTAACTGACGCGCCTGCGGATCAGCTTGAAATCAGCCGGTTGCCAAAAGCACCTGCGGGGGCCGAGATCGCATCGGTTGATGTCGTGATCCGGCTGCGGCGCGGGTAAGTCACGCGGGCTTTGGCGTGCATTCCATCTAAAACCACTGCCCCGGCTCCATCAGGCCCAAATCCAAGAGTTGCTGTGAATGCCATCTAAACGGCGCAGAATTATGCCAGCGGAACGTTTCAATATAGTAGGTGCTGCCGGGGTTCCGTTTCAGGGCCTTTGCGGTCCGAAATGAACATATTGCAGCCGTCAGGTTGTGGTGCCATTTGCACGAGTAGGTGTTGTATTCGGGGTCGTTGAATGTGTGATCGGCGCTAATCTTGAGGCCCGGCTTAACCTTGAAAAGCGCGACACGGTCGATCCGGCGACGGGGCACGGGGATGTGTTCTTCAAACCGCCAACGCAGCCCGCCAAAAAAGTCGAGCTGCCTGTCGATGTCGTTGTTCCAATTATCCTTGCGCGCGAGTGCGTAATACCCGGTTTTGTCCAAATGTGCGTCTTCGATTGAGACGGCAGTCGGGTGGCTGCCCAGATCGCCAGCATAAAGATCGACGACGTAGCACATAACCGTATCGCGCCGTTCTTCTGCATTGAAAGCGAGCATTTCACCCACGGTGCGGCTTTCGCAGAACGGGTAGAACAGGTATTCGGAATTGTAGCAGTAATAGAGCCAGACATCTGGCCCCGCGATGCGAATTGCGCCGTTGATCACGGTTTCCAAGGCCGCATCGGACATCAGATCAAACGTGACACGGTGCACTTTGTCTTGAAGCCCCTTGGCGATGACTATGTCGTCGCTTGCAAATACGATGATCGCCTTGAACCCGGCGTCAAGGTGGTGACGCAGGGTTGAATCAACTTCGACGTTGTCTTCCATCAAAATAAGCGCGACAGGGCCCGTCGCTAACAGCGACTGACCTGTTTTTAAAAAGTCTTTCAAGGTATCGAATTGCATCGGTCTTCTTTATTGCTTGTTTCGTTTTAGAGTCGGTTAATTCGGGCTGCATTGCAAGCGGTCGGCGAAGCCTGTAGCAACGCCTCCAATCCCGACAGACTTATACGAGATTTGCATCATGTCCGATCCCAAGAAGCTGTTCATCAAAACCTACGGTTGCCAGATGAACGTTTACGATAGTGAACGCATGGCCGAGGCGCTGAGCGGTAACGGATATGTGCAAACACAATCGGCAGAAGACGCGGATATGATCCTGCTCAATACCTGCCACATCCGCGAAAAAGCTGCCGAGAAGATCTATTCCGAACTTGGTCGGTTCAAGGCGCTGCACGATGCCAAGCCAGACTTGAAAATCGGCGTTGCCGGTTGCGTGGCGCAAGCCGAGGGCGAGGAGATCATGCGCCGTCAGCCAATGGTTGATCTGGTGGTTGGTCCGCAAAGCTATCACCGCCTACCGGCGATGGAACAAGCCGTGGCGCGCGGTGAAAAAGCGCTGGATACGGACTTCCCCGAGGAAGACAAATTCGAAAAACTGAAAGCGCGCCCCAAGGTCGCCCGTGGCCCAACCGCGTTTCTGACGGTGCAGGAAGGCTGTGACAAATTTTGCGCCTTTTGCGTCGTGCCCTATACTCGCGGTGCCGAAGTTTCCCGACCCGCCGATCGCATCCTGCAAGAAGCCCGCGATCTGGTCGCGGCTGGCGTGCGCGAAATTACCCTGCTTGGTCAGAACGTGAATGCCTATCATGGTGCTGAGGGCGGATTGGCCGATCTTATCTGGCAATTGGACAAGATCGAAGGGCTATCGCGTATCCGTTTTACGACGTCCCACCCTAACGACATGGATCAGGCGCTGATTGATGCCCATGCGACATGTGGCAAACTAATGCCCTATCTGCATCTGCCAGTACAGTCGGGCAGCGACCGGATTCTCAAGGCGATGAACCGTAAGCACACGGCCGCGCAATATGTTGATCTGATCGCACGCATTCGTAGTGTACGCCCTGACTTGCTTTTGTCGGGTGATTTTATTGTCGGGTTCCCCGGCGAAACGGATCAGGATTTTGAAGATACAATGGAATTGGTCCGTACCGTAAATTACGGGCAGGCCTATTCGTTTAAGTATTCAACCCGCCCAGGCACGCCCGCCGCCGAAAAGGCACAGATAGATGATGGGCTGGCAACCGAGCGCTTGCACCGTCTTCAGGCGCTTTTGACAACGCAGCAACGCGCGGCGCAGCAATCCATGGTTGGCCGTGAAGTATCTGTGTTGTTTGAAAAAGTTGGACGACTTGAAGGGCAGTTGATCGGGAAATCGGAATATCTGCATGCGGTCCATGCCGTCGCGCCGCGTGGCGACATCGGGCAGATTCGCAAGGTTAGAATAGTCGAGTCGGTCACAAATTCGCTTGGTGGTGAACTGGTCGCCTAGCGCCCGTTAGATGAACTTGGTGAGCCAAGTCCTTTGGAAATCAGCATTATTGGACTTGTCCACAGGACAATAACGCCCAATCAGTAGCTTTGTTGCGCATTGAGACACAATATGTGGTGATTAGTCCTTCCAAAACATGCAGAATTGACTGACAACATTAGAATAATAGTCAACGCGTGCCTGTCTGTTCAGTCGCGTGCGTAAAAGAAGTTAGACGAGAGGGTGTTACAGTGGGAAAAATGACTGCCGGAACAATGAAGATGGCGATGGGTGGCCTTTTGGCTGGTCTCATCAGCTTGGGGTCCGTGTCGAGTGCCGTTTCGCAAGCGCGCACAAATGTGGGTGAAGAATATACGCCGACAATCTGGGTTGACCCGGATGGCTGCACCCACTGGGTCATGGATGACGGCGCCGAAGGCTATATGTCGCCGCGCCGTAACCGCGATGGCTCGCCGATTTGTGTGCGCAGCGATATTTGCGGCATCATCCCGTCCGATCAGCTTTTTGCAACTGACGAACATTTAATTTCGGAAGCTAACAAGCAACGTCTGATGTCGTTCTTCCAGAACGCAGACGCGTATGGTTTCCTAATTTACGGCCATACAGATGAGCGTGCATCTGATGAATACAACATGGCTCTTTCGGATCGCCGCGCGAATACGGTTGCCGCGGTCGCCCGCCAAGCGGGTGGTAGTGTTGTCGATGTACGCGGATTTGGCGAACGCCAGCCCCGTGTGGCTGGTCATGAAGCGGCGGAAAACCGTCGCGTTGAAATCTATTGCATTCGCTAAGGAGCACGAAAATGAACGTTTTGAAAATCTCTGCTCTGGTCGTGGCAGGCTTCTCGCTTACGGCTTGTAGTGATCGTGCTGGCGCTGCCCGCTCTTTTGACTCGGGTATCGACTCTAAACACCTGAGCCAATTGGTCGCCGGTATCTGGGTCGATCCGAACGGCTGCGATCACTGGATGATTGACGATGGTCTCGAGGGTTATCTGTCGGAACGTCTGACGCCTGATGGTCGCCCTGTGTGTTCCGGTGTTGCGCCGCCTAACACGGTCGTTGGCCCGTTCCGCTCTGGCACAACCCTGGGCGATCCGCTTTGATTGCAGGCACGGCGAATACGAAAGGGGCCGCGGCGGATGCTGCGGCCCTTTTTCGTTCAAGAATACACGTTGGGTGGTTGCGTCCGTCCGTGCATCTTGCAAACATAACGACAGGCATTTGATCCAAGGAGATTTGATTGGCCCCTCGTGCAATCAC
>CALAGN010000145.1 GCA_937891785.1 uncultured Octadecabacter sp. | reverse complement strand
CAAACTCTCTCTTAGTTTAGGCCGCCTTTGGTCCCAAAAACCCTGACGACGGACAATGTCGTTCCACTCCAATGATCGGAAATTTAGATCTCGCCTCACCTACAGAGCAATGGGGGTGTCGAATGTCCATGCCGTATGCGCCCTATTCTTTGTGACAAGGATTATCGCGAAGTCATCGAATCTGATATCCATGCGGGTAAGCGGATCCCGTCTTTCAGATGAAGCGTAAGCTGGGCACGGATTCCGATCTTGTTGGTCTCAGAACGCAGCTTTGGACGTGCCGGATGTACCTCCATGGCCACTTCCAAGGTGGGCGCGTCGAGCTGAGCCGCCTTCCCTGCCCCTCGGCCCATCTCCAAGGCAAACCCAAGCGCCGTCTGCCGTGCGGCCCAAGCCGCACCTTAATGATCCACTCAACTGCTACGGTGCGGCTTCGCCAATCCGGCCATTCGCGGCTAGTTCTCTGAGCGATCCTTAAACTGAAACGTCAACTGGCGATTGATGGTGAGGTGGGACAGCGGCCTGCCTAGTAAGTCTTCTGCCCTCAAGATGACTGTGGCCGAGGCACGCGCGTCTTCGCCTGCATCATGGTGATGAAACTCAAGCCCAAGGTGCTTCTTGAGGTTTGCGAGACCATGCCCCCCAACCCCCTTCAACGCGGGCCATGCCTGACGGGCAACTGTGACGCTGTTGGTCCAATGAGACGTTATCATTGGCAATCCATACCGAGCGCAGGCGGACGTCAGAGCCTTTTCATCAAATGTGCTGTGCTGCACGAGGCTATGCGTATTCAAGAGGTCAAATAATGCGGCATAGACCATTGGAAACGTTTCCGCGTCCGCCACAGTTTCAGCGCAAATCCCATGCAATTCCGTGTTGAACGGCTCAAACGGTTCCTCGGGATCGATCAGGACTGAATAAGTCTGCAAACTGCCTGCGGCGCTGACGAAGCAAAGCCCGATCTGACATATGCCACCGATCGTTTTGCCCGCCGTTTCGACGTCCAATGCGATAAAACGAAAAGGCCCGGGAGGCAGCGTCGTGAGGTGACAAAATTTGTTCAACACGCCCTTAGCTACCTATTCAGCACTTTTCCATTCAATCGGTGTCACGTAGACGATGCTATCGTCGACACTGATCATGATCTCGCCATCCTGAATGTTCACCTGCAACTTCATTGAGCGATTAGCCAGTTCGCCAAGATCACCGGTCTCTTTCTCCAGAAAATTTATAACCTGAAGGTTATCAAAACGGGTGGTGCTGTTTTTGATCTTTTCCCACCACATCGCTGCGGTCCTCCCGCCGTAAGTGTAGACAATCACCTTGCTGGCTTTTCCACAGGACTGGCGCACAACCTTCTCGCTCGGAAGCCCTAATGCCACCCACAAGTTCAGCTCGCCACTCAAGCTTTTTTGCCAAATGTCGGGTTCATCATCTGTTGAAAGACCTTTGGTCATTTCAAGTTGCTCATGGGCATTCAGGGCAAAGGCAAGGATACGCACCATCAGCCGTTCATCCGTCTCTGAGGGATGTTTTGCCACAGTCAGCTTGTGGGTCTCGTAATAATGACGATCCATATCGGAGACGGAAAGTTCAACTTTGTAGATGGTAGATTTTTGCGCCATGATATGCCCCAGAATAGCGAAGTTAGTGATGCCTAATGCGTCTGGTGGCTTTCTAAATTCAAATAACCCGCATCAAGCGTCCCGATGTTTTTACGCTGGCAACGGTCCGTAATAACAGACCGTTGCCAACACAATTCAGAACTTGGCGATCATGTTGATGAAGACGCCTTCGTCGTCTTGCACAAGGTCGGTCAGATCATCAGAGAATGATCCGAAGTTATACCCCACACCCAGCTTTAGGTTGTTGCCAAAGTGGCGGTAGCCTGCCGCCAGAAAGCTGGTTTCAGACGTTTCGCCCTGAACAGTTGTGAAGTTGCGCACTTCGATCATCGCGTCCCATTCATGCACCAGATGATAGGTCAAAGACCCTGCCAGCAGGTAGGCATCGTTTTGCACAAACGCCGCGGTCTCATCCGGTGATGTTTCCGCAAGCCGGTAGCCCAGTTTGCCCGCAACCGCCCAGTTTTCGTTCAGGTCATAAATCGCATCGACGCTTATCACATGGCTGCGTTGGCGTGGGCCGTTTTCATCCACACCGTCGACGCGTTGTCCATACATATCATGCAGATACCGGTAGCGTGCCAACACGTTCAACTGGTCATCCATCACCGGTCGGAACGCATAGCCCAGCACAACTTCGCCGAACTCGCCGTCCAGAAGCGATCCCTGGTCGGTATCCGTGCGGGCATAATCCAGTCCGGCAATAAAACGCGCTTCGTTGCTGAAACTATACGACACATCGGACGCTAACAGGAACGTATCCGCAGCAACCGCCGAGCCTGCGACCAGCCCGTCTTCGGTGCGGTACTCCACGCGACCCGATGCAGCCAACGTGTCATCCTGATACGACGCCCCCAGCGATAGCGAATACCGTTCAAAGTCATAGCCTGCGCCGTCGTCAATCTGACCCGTCTCAAAGGCGACAGAATATCGCGTCGCATCCGTGGGCGCATACGACAACCCATAGGCACTCGTCAGGGTGCGGTGACGACCGAACGCATCATAGGTGTTTTCACCGAAGACCGTGACCATATCATTGACCACGCGCTGGCCGCCCAGAACGAACTGGCCCATGTCGGACCCGACGGGCGCAATGCTGCCCAGATCGCGGTTCGCCTCAAGTTCATAGCCCGCATAATAGGAATTGCCCTGCCCGTCCTCGTAGGCTGCCAGAATGCGCGCTGCCAGGCCCTGATCCCCGTCCGACACATCCGCCTGAACGCTCCAGCCGGTGTCCCATTCATAAGACGCGCCAACGCCGATCCGGTCGTTGCTGTCCAACCCGTCCGTGGCGACGCTTTGCTGGCCATAAATATAAACAGCGGCGTTATCATTGATCGCATAAGTCAGCCGTGCCCCAAGGTCGGTACGTGTGCCGGTTTCGGTGGCGTTGGCGCGATCCAGAAACGCAAGCCCGATCTCGATTCCAATGCGCGCATTGATCTGGTATCCGACCTCAAGGTCTGCAGTGTTTTCAACCTCGCCTGCCGCATTTTCATAAACATCAACGCTGGCCCCATAGGCCAGCCGTTCAGTGGCCTGCCCCGCAAGAGCAACGCCCCAAAGTTCCTCATTGCCCGTGCCACCCGACGCAAGCGTGCTGACGCCGAGGTCCAGATTGCTGAAGCCTTCGTCGCGACGTTCAAAATAGCCGCTGATCTGTCCATCTGTTTCAAACCCGAGGTCGGCAAAGTCCGCCTGCCCCTCGATCTTGATCGCTGTGCCCGTGCCCGCGATGGCGTCGATCGTTTCAACAACCAGACCCCCGTCCGCCGAATAGGTCGACCCGAACCCCGGACCTTCGGACTCGGCATAATCAAGCTGCACAAACGTGTTATCGCTGGCCTGAAGGCGCAGATCGACACCTGTCAGGGTCTGCTCGTCGATCCCGTTATCTTCAACCATGCCCGACACACCAAGCCGGACGTTATCCGTCGCCCAGACCTCGGCGCGCGCACCATAAGAAAAATCGTCAACATCGGACGCGGTCGGCGTGTAATCATATTGCACGACAAGCTGCACATCAGAGGCGGTTGCCGCATCACTGATCAAACCACCGTCAACAATGCCCGATTGCAAAGGCCGCGCCAGCGTGACGATGCCCTGAATGTAATTTATGTCGTAATCGACCCCCGCCACCAGACGGGTCGTCCCGAGAACGCGGCCCGTCACTGGATCGCGCAGCTGCACGGTGATGGTTTCAGTGCCTGCGCCAATATCCTGACGTTCCAGAAAGTAGACACTGCCGCCTGTGCCCAAAAACGCATCGCGCTGTGGTAATCTGTCGGGCTGCGCCGCATAGACATCGACACTGGCAATCGCTTCGCCGTTGGGGCGCGCGTCTTGCGTGGCATAATGGCCCTGCAACCCGTAAAGGGTGCGTTCATTGCGCACATATCCGTTGCCCGCCAACTGGCTGTCAAAGTTACCCCAAAGGGCAAAGTTGCCGTCCTGTTCAAGCCGCAGATAGATTTTACCATCGCTGGGCGTGTTGTCCACAATCGTGCTGTCATCTCCGTAGGTCGGGTACAGATCGTTCGGATCCATCCGCCCCAGCACAGACGCCGGATCTTTTTCATCCAGATCGCGAAAGATTTCGTTGAGCGGGCCTTCGCCCGTATCAAGAGAGCCGGTGACCAACAAACCACTGTCCGTGCGCCCGTCGACGTAGACCGCAAAGCGCCCTGAATCAAACGTGTTCCATTCTTGCGTGGCAGGATCGCGGCGCGTGCCATAGGTCAGATCCGCAATGCCTGCGTAAAACCATTCGGAACGTGGAACATCCACGCGGCGGGTTTCGTTCAGCGGGCGCTGGCCTGCACCATTGATTGCAATATCCACATCATATGACCCTGCGGGCACAATCCGTTGTACCACAAACCCACCCGATGAATCGGGCTGGATCGTCTCGCCAAGGGCACGCACGGTCGCACCGGACGTAACATCGCGTCCCGTCACTGTGATCGCGCCGCCGTAAACCGGAATGCGTGACCGCGCCATCGTGTTGGCCCCGTCCTCGACACTGTCAATACGCGCACGCGTGTCCGCGCGCATCAACGCAACCGGATGGGTTTCATCAAAGCGCCCGTTCGCATCATAAACGCGGTGCACAACGACGATGTTTTCGCCCTCGGGCACGGCCACGCTGACCTGACCATTGGGCGCAACCGGCACAACGCTAACCGTGCGCCCGGTCGCCTGATCAATCAAACGCATCTCGCCGCGGGTCACATAAGCCGGATAGTTCAGCGCAGATTGCAACGTCACATTGTCGCCGGCCGCGTACCCACGCGCGGGCCCCACAACCTCGAGGTCAAGGCGCGGCGCCGCCCCAAGGCCGTCAAACACAACCTGAACATCCGCCTCCGCCAGCACCACATCAACACGCCGCGCAGCGTTTTCTACGCGGGTGTCTTCAATGACATCACGCCCGTTGATGCGCACCGTAAAGCCCTGCTCTGCACCACTTGGCGGCGCAACAATCTCTGAGGGCTGTTCGCCTACAGGCATCGACACAACCAGATCCGAATTGGCCTGCACACATCCCGGCGGCAACACACCGCCAACCAGCTGGCACTGGGTGGATTGCCCCGGCGCCATCGTCGCGATCAATCCAAGCGCCGTGGCCCCCAACAGGGACGCAGCCGCACCAACGCGTTTAATACTCATGGAACTGGTCATCCTACTGTGTCCTTCTGACAATACGTTCGATGGTCAGGCGGTAGCGTCCCTGCCCGTCCCACCGGTCTCTGATCAACGCCTCGAGTGCATCAAGCCGTGCATTCGCCGTGCGCTGGTCTTCGCCAGCACGGTAATACGTCAGCCGCACAACCGACGGTGTTGTCCTGATCTGCGCGATCAACTGGTCAACATAGGCCCCGAGCGCAGGTGTCGGATCGACCCTGCCCTGCACGAATGCAGGGGCCATCAGGTCAATCTCAACCAAATTACCAAGCGCCGCGCCAAAGTTCATCCGGCTCATCGTGCCCGGTGTAACACGCACAACGCGCGGGTTTTCTGTGGTCACAAAATACCCTGTCGGCAATGTCCGCGTGTCCAGTTTCAAAAAGAAGTTCGACCCTATATCGGCTGGAAGGGCCGCACAGGGCACCGAGTAACGGCCATATTCGTCCGTCGTAATCAACGTCCCGTCCGGCGTGGACAGGCGCACATTCGGCAAGCCTGGTTCACCGCCCGGTTCGATCACAGGCACCTCGTCAAATTTGCCGCCATAGTTCTGGTCCGTGATCCCACGGTCCTCGACCAACCCGTCCTGATACCCGTTCATATTACGATCATCAAAAACCTTGCCGATGATGTCTGTGCAATCAAACACAGCTTCGGCACGGCGTGTCACAATCGCAGTGGCAACGTTGGACAAAACCTGTCCGTCCGGCCCCACAGCAATCGCGGTGTTGATGTAATCACCCGCTTGGCCGCTGACCATGCGAACCTGATAGGTGATGACCACCACTTGTCCGGGGTCCATGTCTTCGGGGCCCCATGTCAGCGTGTTGGCGATGACCAACGGCGCATCTGCTGGCCCGCCTGTTACAGTCGCAGACCCCGGCGTAAAGACCATGCCCACTGGCAATGTATCAACAAAGCTGACACCGGACTCGATGGTGGGCAGCAGGTTTTCGAACCGCAGCGTATAGGTGATCGTATTGCCTAGCTGCGCATTTGTCGGGGTGGCTGTTTTGGTCGCAAGAATGTCGGGCGCATTGCTGGGCAACACACCCGTCGAGGCAGTGGCCGGAATCGTCAACTCGTCAGATGTGGCCGAGATGGTGTTGTCACCCGCCGGTGATCCCGTTGCCGCGTCATAGCGGAGGGTCAACACAATCGTTCCTGTGCTGTTGGGTGCAAGTTCAGCACCGTCTGCCACCAGTTGAATGTTGCTGATGCCGTTGTAGCCCGCGTTCGCGGTGGCCACATCAAAACCGGACGCGACAGGTGTATCGACACCGACCAACGTGGCGGGAGCAAGGAACGGTGCAAGATCATCATTGATCACAAGGTTCGTCAGCGTGACATTGCCTGTGTTCGTCAATGTCATCGTAAAGACGACTTCGTAGATGTCCGCAGACAATCGAACAGGGATGTCTGCAACCTTTGTCGCGCTCGCACTTGGCGTCTGGACAATCAACGCCACTGTCGGATCGTTTGTGGTGTTCCCGTCTCCGTCATCCCCGTTGTCCGAGGTGTCGAACACAGGCCCGCCCGCTGGGGACGTGGTGTTTACAGTCGCAGTGTTGGTAATGGACCCACTGTCGATATCAGCCTGTGTCATCTCGTGGGTCACCGTATAAGTGGCCGCTTCGCCCGGGGGCAATGCACCCGCCGTCAGCCCTGCGACCTGTACATCCACAGGTGCCAGCACAGTGCCGTCGCCATTGGTCATCGTATCGTCGAGCACGAAATTCGACAACGTCACATTGCCCGTGTTCAGCGCAGTGATAATGAACACCGCGTCCTCGCCTGCAAGCGTGCCGATGCTATCGACAACCTTGGTCACGTCCAGCCCCGGTGTCGGCGGGAACGTCAGAGTTGTGGGATCATCTACAGTGTTGCCATCACCGTCGGCCCCGTTGTCGGACGTATCGGTAACAGGAACGCCGTTCACATCAGTGGTGTCAACGACGGCGGTGTTAGAAATGCCGCCCGAATTGATATCGTCCTGAGTCAAGGTGTACGAAACGCTCCATGTCCAGACTTCGCCGGGATCAAGGGTCGTGTCACCGTTGCCCGGTGCGTCAGGTGTGCGTGTCGGGCCAGTGATATCGCCGCTCAGGTCTGTGCCGCTGGAATTGCTCAGCGCATCGCTTGGAACGACATTTATCAGATCGACATTGCCACGGTTTGCCGCGCGGATTTCAAAGATCACTGTTTCCCCGACCGCACCTGCGGTTTGAACAACGACCTTTGTCACATCCAGAACAGGGTCTGTGTTGATCGGCAGGACTGTTGGGTCATCGGTGGTGTTCCCATCGCCATCATTGCCGTCGTCTGACACGTCAAACACCGTGCCGCCCAAAGGCGGGCTGGCAAAAACGGTGGCGGTGTTGGAAATGCCGCCCTCGTTGATGTCGTCCTGCGTCAACGCGTAGGTGGATTGAAAGGTCCAGATTTCTGCAGGGTCCAGAAGCCCGTCGCCGTCCAGATCACCGATGGCGATCCCGCCCAAGGTCAAAAGCGTCACCGGTGTTGTCAGATCGAGAACCGTGCCATCATTGCGCTTCAGATCATCAGAGATGTTAACTCCGCCCAGCGACACATTGCCCGTGTTCACGGCAGTGAATGTAAAGGTCACAATGCTGCCCACCGTCGTGGCTGGCACATCGGCGATCTTGGTCAGCTCGATTGCGGGCTGCTGCTGGGGTCCGGGCACGTTGATGATGTCTGTGATCGTGACCGGCGTATTGCCCGGCGCGGTGCCGGTTGCCGTGGCACTGTTGATGATCTCGCCCGCGTCGATATCTTCCTGCGTGACGGTTACGGCGACAGAACAGGCATCGCTGAATTCAGCGGGCAACAATGTGCCAACATCACAGGTGAACGTCCCGCCCCCATTGGGAAGCACGTCCGTCACGGTGATCCCCGTGATGGTATAGATGCTGGTGTTGGTCACACGGAACGTAAATGTCAGGTCGCTGTCCAACGCCCCGAATAGATCGGGGTTCGCGATTTTCTCAAGACCGAGCGTGGGTGTTTCCACTGGCCCTGTCGATGTCGCAGTGTCCTCCTGTGGTTCAATCGGCGTACCGTCGGGGTCAAGCCCGGTCGCCGTTGCGACGTTCGTGATCGACCCGTTGTCGATATCGGTTTGGGTGATCACGTAGGTGTCCGAACACGTCAGCACACCGTCCACCGCAAGCGTCGCGGCGAAACAGGTCAACGTGGGGAACAGCGGATCATCGACACTGACATTGGTCAGCGTCTGGTTGCCTGTGTTGGTGACCGTAATGTCATAGGTCAACTCGTCGCCCACCGCGCTGTAGGTCGGCGCGTTCACAACCTTCAGAATGGTCACTCCGGGGTCTTCATTTGCTTGCACTGTCACATCATCTGGTGCGGACAGAACAATCGTCGGGA
The DNA here is from genome assembly GCA_937891785.1 of uncultured Octadecabacter sp. Lineage (GTDB taxonomy): Bacteria > Pseudomonadota > Alphaproteobacteria > Rhodobacterales > Rhodobacteraceae > SW4. Next base: position 7,379 of record CALAGN010000145.1, on the reverse strand, counting down.
TGGCCCCGAATTCTGTGCGCGCAAAGGCTTCGTTCAGAACCTCGCCCGCGTCTACATCATCCTGCGTCACAATATACGTCGCGGTACAAATGGCAGTTTCCGTGCCGGCAAGTTCCGGATCGGCCACCGTGGGTACAAAACAGGCAATCGGGTTCGGGAACAGGGTGTCGTAAACCTCTACATCGTTGGCAAAAGCAACAGTGCCCGAATTTGTCACCTCGAACTGATAGACAAGCTGGTCGCCCACCTCGTCAAACGTCAGCGTCGTGCTGTCTGTCCCGTCCGGCTGGTTTGCACGGATGATGGTTTTGACAATCTCGAGCGCGGGTACACCGTCATTAGGGATGATCGCCGTCGCACCGGGGGAATCCACATCACCCGAGGACGCAGTGGCATTGTTCAAAACCACAGCAAAATCTACATCATCCGACGTCACGACATAATCCGCCGCGCAAACATACACACCACCGGGCAAAAGACCGCCCACTGGCCACGGACCACAGACGTAGTCGGCAGGATCAAACAGCGCATCACTGATCGTGATTGGCGTGGTCAGCGTGGTGTTGCCCGTATTTGTTGATGTGAACGTATAGGTCACGAGCAGCCCCGTCACGAAATCAATCGAGTCGATCGAGGGTGCGTCTTTTACCAGCGTCAACGCAGGCGTCTGGATCGCGGGCACAATCACATCATCGGTGACAGGGGGGGCGTCGCCAACAGTTGCGGTGGCCACGTTGGTAAATCCGCCGTTGTCCACATCGGCCTGCGTCGTTTCATAATCACCCGTACAAATGACCGATCCCAAGGGCGCAATATCGGTGGCGGGGCATGTGATTGTCCCGCCTTGCGCCGCGATCAGCGGGTCATCAATTGCGTAGGGCGGCATCAACGTGATGTTGCCGATGTTCGTGATCTCGAACTCGAATGTCAGGACGATACCATCTGCGGTAAACGTTGGTCCCGACCCCGCCGCAAGGCGCTTTTCGAACAGAATTTCAGGTTCCGGCGCGATCACAAGAACAGTCGGGTCTTCGCCCGGTCCATCGTCATCGGACACATCTGTCACGGGGGCACCGGTAGGCGGTGTGCCCGTTGCGGTTGCCGTATTGGCAATGCCGCCCGCATCAATATCATCTTGCGTCAGCACATAAGACGCGCGGTATGTGGCGGTTTCACCGACTTGCAATGTCCCTTGGCCAGACCCGTTGCTCGCGCCCGCAAAAGACGGACCCACCAGCACCAGCGGCGTCATCGCCGGATCACTGCGGGTCAGATCATCACTGGCAATCGCCACACCTGTCAGGGTGACATTGCCGGTGTTGGTCACGGTAATATCAAAGCGGACAGTGCCGCCCACGGCTGTTGTCGTAGACGTAATGACTTTCACAGTTTCAATCGATGGCATCGGCGGGATCAGAACAGATGTCGGATCATCCCCGTCTCCCACCCCGTTGTCGGACACATCCGTAACAGGCGTGCCATCCGGCGCTTCAGCCCGCACCAGCACCGAATTGGTGATACCACCCGCATCAATATCGCCCTGCGTCAGCGCATAGCTCAGCGTGTAAACCCAGTCTTCGCCCACATCCAGAAATGCAGCCTGACCGTCATCAACCATATCCCACACAACCGAAGGAACCGGCGCAATCAGCGTCCCGTCCGCACGGCGCAGCGTATCCGCCAGCGTGACCGTATCCAGCGTCACGTTGCCAGTGTTCGCCACAGTAATTTCAAACACGATCAGATCGCCCGCCGTGCTGCCCTCTTGGCTCAGCACGGTCTTGATCGCCTCGATTGACGGGGCACTGTCGTCCAGATCGACAGTTTCATCGTCGGTGTCGCTTGGCGGTGTCGTGCCAACAGGGCTTTCGGTAGTGACCGAGACGATGTTGGTAAGATCAGCGCCCGCATCGATATCAGCCTGCGTCACGGTATAGGTTGCGGTGAACACCAAGGTTTCATCCGGATCAAGGGTCAACGCGACCCCGCCATCGGGCGTAATCGTCAGGGCAGACGTGCCCGAAGACGCGCTGTGCTGATCATCAAGTGAGACATTGTTTAATGTGACGTTTCCGGTGTTTTCGACCTCGTAGGTATATGTCAGGATCGTGCCAACGGTCACATCAGACGCTTCGGATACCGATTTACGCACCTCAACGCCGGGCACGCGATCCTCAAGATCAACGGCGACGTCATCGGTCGCTGTGGGCGGCGTTGTGCCCGCCGGACTTTGGGACGTCGCGGTGACCGTGTTGGTCAGGTCAGCGCCCGCATCAATATCCGCTTGGGTGACGGTATATGTCGATGTGAAGGTCGCGGATGCGTCGGGCAACAATGTCGCCACAACACCCGCATCAGGGGACAACGCAAGCGGGGCGGTCCCTGTCGCGGATGTGTGCTGGTCCACCAGTGTTACATCCGTCAGGGTCACGTTGCCTGTGTTCTGCACCACATAGGTATAAGTCAGCATCGCGCCTTCGACGACTTCGGTATCGGCGTTCACGGATTTGGCGACAGTCATGGCCGGCCCGCGCGGGATGTCGGTGATCGTTGGATCGTCTGCGCCTGAACCATCATTCGGATCAGAACTGTCAGAGGTGTCCGTTACATCGTTGCCGTCAGGGTCCTGCCCCGTGGCCACAGCCGTGTTTGTCACCGTGCCTAGATTGATATCATCTTGATCCAACACATAAGTAGCCGTCACAACCGCACTGCCGCCCGGTGCCAGCGTGTCGATGTCAAAATCACCGTCCGCATCATCCGTGGCCGCATAGGTCAGCGGGGCCACAACAGGATCGACAACAACCGTATCCGTGATCGTCACGTTACCCGTGTTCGTCACCATGATCTGATAGGAAATGATATCGCCAACCGTGGCAATCCCGTCCGCCCCGAGATCAAGGGTGCCCGCTTTGACAACCTCAAGCTCCGGAAGCTTGTCGGGTCCGGGGGAGGTGACTTCGCTGGTGTCGCCCACGGGATCAGACAGCGGATTGGCGGGCTGGCCCGTCACGGTGCCTATGTTGACCACACTGCCCGCGTCGATGTCCGCTTGTGTTACAATATAATCAAACAAACAGGTCAGGTTCTGCGCACCGGGTGCCAGGGTGGCAATCGTGCAGGTGCCGGCCACAAGGCTGTCCGTGACTTCGATCACATTGATCGTGGTGTTACCCGCGTTCGTTACCGTCATGCGGAACCGCATCACATCGCCGACATTTTCATAGGCGGGATCAGCCGTTGGGTCAGGGATCAGTTCTTTCAGGATCGTCAGAAGCGGCAGCGCAGGGTCTAAGGGATGCGTCGCCACAGAATCGACGGGCATAAGCGCATCACCAAAGGGATCGTTTGCCGCGACGCTTGCCGTGTTTGTGAACGTCGCGGTCAAAGGGTCCCCAACGGTCTGTTCGTCAATATTGGCCTGCGTCACCGTGTAGCCGCCCGTACAGGACAGCGTTTCGGTCGGGGCCAATGTCACAGGCGCGGGCGTCGGGGCGCAAACCAGCGCGCCCAACTGCGGATCGGTGATCGTGACATTGCTTAGCGTTTGATTGCCATCATTGGTCGCAACAATTGTATAGGGGATCACATCGCCTGCGACAGCAGGATTTGGCGCGCCTGAATCCACCGTTTTAATCAAGGAGATTGATGGCGTGATCGCGGCCGTGACGGTCACCGTATCGGGGGGCGAAATCACGATCGCAGTGTTGCCGTCGCCGTCCTTATAGGTCGTGTCGGCTGTGGCAATGTTGGTCACACTTTCGGCATCAACATCGGCCTGTTGAACAATATAGGGAAATGAACAACTGACCGTTTGCCCAACGAGGACCGTGCTATTGCCGGCTGCCATCGGATCATAACAAGTCTGCGGGCCGGAAAGTTTATCATCATTGATGATGATCGGCGCATCAATCCCTACGCCAATCCCGCCGGGCGGGTCTTCGTTAGTGACCGAATACGTATACGTAATGATGTCGCCCGCTTGTGCGAATGTTGTTACGATCGGATTAGTGGCCTTTTCAAGAACCAGTTTTGGCTCCGCGCCGACCGGAAAAATTTCATCGTTTTGATGCTCAACTGGTGTACCGTTAAAGTCGGCTTCGACCGTCGCCACGTTCACGATACTGCCAACCGCAAGGTCAGCAGATGTGATCGGATAAGACCCCGTACAGGTAAACGAATTTGCAGTGTTCAAAACCGCACTGCCATCCAGAACGGAATCGCGTGTTTGATTTGATGGAACGATGCCCGCGGCAGGCACAGTGCAACTGACGTTTGTCACCAACGGATCCGAAACCGTGATCGGCGTTTCCAGCGTCACATTACCTGTGTTCACGACCGTAAACGTATAGTTCAGCGTGCTTGTCGGCTGGAACGGAGGCAGCGTACCACTGAGAGCCTTCAGTATCGTAATCTGAGGAGACTGGATCGCGGTGACGGTTGCGGTTTTCATGTCACTGGCGATACCGTCATTGTCAGAGGCAGTTGCGGTATTGGTCACGAAACCGGCGTTCAGATCTGCCTGATCTGCGGCCCAAGGAAAGGTACAGGTTACCGACGCATCAGGTAAAAGATCGCCCGGCTGACACTCAAGCGGTCCCGCAATCTGGTTGTCCGTGATCGTGATCGGGCCAGGGCGGGTCGTGTTGCCCGTGTTGGTCACAACAAAGGTAAAATTAATCTCGTCCCCGACGGCGGAAAAGCTGGTCGGTTCACCAACGGCAACCGTCTTGACGAGCGTCAATGCATCAATCTGGGTGATCGTCGTTGTCGCATCGTCCGTCTTTTCCGGAAGCTCTGCGGGTGTGAAACTGGCGTTGTTTACAATGTCGGTGCCATCGTCGATCTGGTCCTGCCCGACAATCTGCGTCACGACATACAACCAGTTTTCACCGACATCCAGATTGCCATCCATGTCCGTATCGCCGTTCAGCACAACGGTCGCCGCTGGCGTCAGGGTTGTGCCGCCCTGCGAAACAACATCCGTAAAGATGATGCTCGTCAGCGTGACATTGCCATCGTTCACAACCGCAATTTCATAGCGCAGCGTGCCCGGGGCCGTCAGGTTGGTCTGATCAACAGACTTTTCCAACGTGAAGGACGGGTTTTGCGTGATCGTTGTGGTCGCAACTGCACTGTCATCTGGAAGTTCGTCTGTCGCGACAGTTACAGTGTTAACGATGTCGTTTCCATCATCAATCTGTGCCTGCGTTGCGGCGTAAGTGGCCACAAGCGTCCATGTTTCGCTCAAATCGATTTCACTGTCGCTGTCCAGATCACCGCTCAGCGTTGGCCCGCTGGTCAAAGTCAGACCGCCAGAATCCTGTTCCAGAACGTCAGTGATATTCACACCCGTCAGGGACACATTGCCGTCGTTAACGATTGTAATTTCATAAGAGATCAGGCCCGGCGCGGCCAGATTGGCGACCGGAGTGGTTTTCGTGACGGTCATCGCAGGCATGTCGTCGATTGCTGTCGTGGCCTCCGCGGTCTTGTCGCCCGCTTCAACCGTCGTGAAATCGGCAGTGTTTACGATGTCGCCAGTGTCATCGATCTGCGCCTGCGTGGCATCAAACGTGGCCGCGTAGGTCCACATCTCGCCCACATCCAGATCACCGTCGCTGTCGGTATCCCCCGTCAATGTCGGCCCCGACGTCAGCGTCAGACCCGTGGCACCCTGCACCAGCGTATCCGTCAACGCCGCATCGGTCAGCGTGACGTTGCCGGTATTGGTCACAACAATTTCGTAGGTCAGCAGGCCTGGCGCGGACAACACCGTCGTATCAACCGACTTGGTCAGCGTGTAATCAATAACCTGGGTGATGGGCGACGATGTATCGTCCGTTTTTTCGGTCGCGCCGGTTTCATCGGACGTCGCCGTGACCGCGTTCACAAGGTTCGCACCGCTGTCGATGTCGTCCTGCGTGACCGTGTAGGTATAGCTGTAGGTCCAGATTTCCCCGATATCGAGCTGTCCGGGAATATTCGGCGCGCCGCCTGTTTCGACCGGATTGGACAAGGCCACGACAGTCCCATCAGGGGCTGTATCTTCGGCCATTACATCCGTCAAAGGAATGTCACCGCTGTTTGTAATCACCACCTCATAGGTCAGAATGTCACCCGCCGCCGTGACAGGGTTGGGTCCAGACACGGATTTCGCGATATCAAAATCAATCGTCCCTTCGATCACGATGGTCACGGTCGCCTGCTTAGTCAGGCCTGTGGCATCTTCGATCTCGTAGACAAAGGTATCCGTCCCGATAAAGTTGAGGTTGGGCGTATAGGTAAACGAACCGTCCGCGTTCAGAACGACGCCGCCGTTGGTCGGAACCGCAATGGGCGTTGTCGCGACCGTTATCGGACCCCCGTCAGGATCGTTGTCGATGCCGTTGCCATTGTCGGGAATGACATTGCTAACGACAGGAACGTTGACCGGAGTCACATAATCATCATCAAACGCAAGCGGTGGAAGGTTCGGAAAGGGCGCATTTGGGCAAGAGAAACCATCGTTGTTCCCCGATGGATCAGCCTGTGCTACGAAAACAGCGCTCGCCTGGGCCGAACCGTAGTCAAAGATTTCCCAAATCTCGCCGGTGAGGTTGTTAAATGTGAAAAGCCTGCCGTTTAAATCGGTCCATGTCGCGCCATAGCCACCGTTTGGCATGCCACCCGACACAGGGATTTTTTTCTTTGTTCCGTCCGTGATATTGTAGCGATACATTGTCTGAGCGGCGAAACCGATCAGATATTCATTACCGCCGAACGGAATATACGTGACGTCCGCAGGCCCGTCGCTGCCACCCGGCCCGGTAAACGACACGGACGTCACCGTCCCCGTCGCAAGATCAATCCGGCGGTAAATGTTGTTATTGGTACGCAGCCAGTAATTGCCGAAATAATCGACGTCACCGGAATAGCTGCCGCTGATACCGCTATAGACGACCTCGGTACTGCCATCTGCGCCAATGCGGATTATGTTGGACCCGTGCGACCCGTAGCCATAATCGTCGAGGATGTTGTATCCAATGGCGTTATAACTGCCCTGATTGGAACCAACGTCTTGATAAGTGGATGTGATCGGGTTGAAAATGCGCAACTGGCCGGATTGCACCTGATAGATTGCTTCGGTGCATGAGAACGGCGTCAGCGTCGATTGCGCGGAAGCAGGCTGGCCCCAGACACTAATGACCAAAGCCCCGATTACACCTGCGCACCACGCCGCTAATGACTGACTAATTTTCATATCGCCCTCATGACACGCTTTTTGCGCGTTCTTACTTTATCACTGCGGGGCGTTTTGAACCGCTACCGCTTCACCATTTACCCGACATTCCCCAAGTGGCTTGCCGTTTGACCTCAAGATTGCCCAACGAGGCCAC
>CALAGN010000144.1 GCA_937891785.1 uncultured Octadecabacter sp. | reverse complement strand
CAATCGTGCCGATGTTCACGTGCGGTTTGGTACGTGCAAACTTTTCCTTAGCCATAATCCTAGGCGCCTTATTGGTTAGGGGGGCCAACTCTGACCCCGTTCAACATCGCGGGCCATGTATTGCCAATAGCGCGGGAAATCAAGCGTCAGTTTGTCAGAGGCGCGTCATCTTCCAATGTTTGTTCCGGCAAGATCGCGTCGGGGTTATCGACCAGCACATTGCCGGTCACAATCGTCGCGTCATCGGCCAGCACTTCATCGGTTCCACCGAACCACGCGCCGTTTTCAAGCATCGTGCGTTCGATCGCGCGGGCCGCATTAAAAGACAATGCCTCAAGCTGCTCTTCGCGGCTTTTGGACAGGCCGGACCCGATAAGTGGGACATTGCAACATGCCTCAAAGATCGTCAGTTGGATCGGTTCTTCGTTCAGCTTGGTCTGGGTTGCGTCCTCGTAGAACGTTACGCCGATGGCTAGGACGGATTTTGGCGTATAGATCAGCGGAAGACCGGGTTGGGCAAGAACGAAGCCATCGACAGAAACGGCGATGTGATAGAACTTGTCGCCCTCAAAGCGGCTAAAGCGTTCAGCTACCGCCTGTTCGACAGATGCGATCCATTCTTCAGGCGTTGCTTCGCGCGAAAACGGACCCTGTTGCGGATGCGGCGCGACAACAACGTTAAAACCAAGCCGGAAGTCCCCCAACGGCTCAGGGGGCAACGACAGGTCATCGCGCGCGCAGGCTGTCAGGACGGCAAAGCTGGTTAGCAATACGAGCAAACGGATCATCAGATTCCCCCTTGGTTTCCACATGGCTATCTCAGCAATGCCCAGAAAGGCAATGTGGGGAATGACGACAACGTCACATCGAGACCATGTCGGGGGGGAATCTCTGATCTGACAAAAACAGCCAGCATCAATTTGGGATTACACCAATGGCTCTCAAAACCTCGCACCGCGTTTGGACTTCACTTGTCATTGGAGGCTTTCAACCGGGATTCCAATGGCGGGAACGGCGCAAACCATGCCGCGGCGCAGGTCGAACTGGCCGGATTACGAATCGAGTAATGTTGCCTGTTATTGCCAATGTCCTGACGCAGGCAGAAGCGACCGCCATGCGCAAATCGACCGCGCAAGCCGCGCCTTCACCGGAACGGGACGCCTACGAAGATGGTGCGCTTGAAGTCGAAGACACAGCAGGCACCCGCGATATTCGTCTGAATGCGGGTGATCTGGTGCTTTATCCATCAACGACGCTGCACCGCGTGGCGCCTGCCACGCGCGGTGAACGGCTTGCCGTTGTTGGCCGGGTCGAAAGCTGGATTCGTGACGTTGGTGCAGGCAAAATCCTAATCGATCTGGATCAGGCGATCGCCACAAGCGTGGAGTCAGCCGTCGTTGATCGGCTGGGCAAGGTGCTTAGCTATCTGCTGCGGCGTTGGGCTGGGCGTTAGTATTTAGGTGAAACGGTTATCGCGCGGGAATCCGCGTGGCGCCATACGCCCCGCACTTGCCCGTTTCGCGATCCATTCGGCCAGCTCATCGCCTTCAACTGTGCGGGTCCGCCCCGCAGGATCAAGCCAGTTGAGGCCACCTGCCAGCACAAACGTCTTGGCGTCCGACAGCCCACCGTCTTTGTATTTTTGCAAACGCACGCCCTTACCGCGGCCCATTTCCGGCAATTCATCCAAGGGGAACACTAGCACTTTGCGGTTTTCACCGACGCAGGCCAGATGATCGCCGTTGACAGGCGCGCAGACCAAGGCACGCACCGCGTCCCTGACGTTCAACACCTGTTTGCCAGCACGGGTTTGCGCGATGACGTCGTCTTCGGGCACCACAAAACCGTCACCTGCAGTCGAGGCCACAAGCAATTTGCGCGCGGGTTGGTGAATAAACAGCGTGACGATCTCTGCCTCGTTGGGCAGGTCGATCATCAAACGCAGAGGTTCACCCATGCTACGCCCACCGGGTAAATTGGCAGCACTCATCGTGTAAAAACGGCCATTGCTGCCGAACACAAGCAGGCGGTCGGTGGTATGGGCATGAAACACAAAGCGGGTCTCGTCGCCGTCCTTGAACTTCAGTTCGCGGGCAAGATCAATGTGGCCAGTCATCGCGCGAATCCAGCCCATTTTCGAGCAGACGACCGTGATTGGTTCTTTGTCGATCATCGCCTCAAGCGGCACATCTTCAACCTCGCCAGCGACGGCAAATGTGGAACGGCGCGCACCACCGACACTGTCACGGCCAAACTGTTTGCGGGTTTCGCGAAGTTGCTCGGAAATCTTTGCCCATTGCAGATCATCAGAATCCAGCAAGTCCTCCAGCCCTGCGCGTTCCAGCATCAAGGCGTCACGCTCGCGGACCAGCTCCAATTCCTCAAGGCGGCGCAGACTACGCAGACGCATGTTAAGGATGGCTTCGGCCTGCACATCGCTGAGGCCCGGCTCTTCACCTTCTGGCAGACGCGCGGGCGACACATAATCGGCCTCGTCGCGGGCGCGGACATGGTCCTTGCCCCAGTCTTCGTGCATCAGCGCGGCTTTGGGGTCATCGTCATAGCGGATAATGTCGATCACCCGATCAAGGTTCAGGAAGGCAACGATAAAGCCCTCCAACACCTCTAACCGGTGATCGATTTTTGCCACGCGGTGTTGGCTGCGACGGATCAAGACATCGCGGCGATGATCAAGGAAGGCCCGCAGCACTTCCTTGAGGCTGCAGACCCGCGGCGTCAGCCCGTCGATCAGCACGTTCATGTTCAGGCTGAACCGCGTTTCCAGATCGGAATTGCGATAGAGCACCCCCATCAGCACTTCGGGATCGACGTTTTTCGAGCGCGGCTCAAGCACGATACGAATGTCTTCGGCTGACTCGTCTCTCACATCTGCCAGGATCTGAACCTTTTTGGTCTGGATCACTTCGGCCAGCTTTTCGATCAGTTTGGACTTTTGCACCTGATAGGGGATTTCAGTGACAACAATCTGCCACTGGCCACGGCCAAGGTCTTCAACCTCCCAGCGGCAACGCAGGCGAAAGCCGCCCTTGCCAGTGCGATAGGCCTCCACGATGTTTTCACGCGGCTCGACGATCACGCCACCGGTCGGAAAATCAGGTCCGGGGATATATTCAACCAGCGTTTCGTCACGCGCGTTCGGTGTTTTGATTAAATGCAGGCAGGCATCGATCAATTCGTGCAGGTTATGTGGTGGAATGTTCGTGGCCATGCCCACAGCAATGCCGCTCGATCCATTCGCCAACAGATTCGGAAAGGCGGCGGGTAGGACAATAGGTTCTTCCAGACGCCCGTCATAGTTGGGGCGGAAATCAACGGCATTTTCGGCCATGCCTTCCAGCAGCGCCTCGGCGGCGGCGGTCATACGTGCTTCGGTGTAACGGCTGGCGGCGGGGTTATCGCCGTCGATATTGCCGAAATTCCCCTGCCCGTGAACCAGCGGATAGCGCACGTTGAAATCCTGCGCCAATCGCGCCATTGCATCATAGATCGCCATATCGCCATGGGGATGGAAGTCACCCATGGTGTCGCCGCTGATCTTGGCAGATTTTAGAAAACCGCCCGTTGCGGTCAGTTTGAGCCGCGACATTGCAAACAGAATCCGACGATGGACAGGCTTGAGCCCGTCCCGCGCATCGGGCAACGCACGGTTCATAATCGTGGACAGGGCATAGGTCAGATACCGCTCGCCAATCGCGCGGCGCAGCGGTTCTGTCAGATCGGTATCACCGATCTTGGGGTCATCCACGTCATTATTCATAGATGCTGTGTAGCTTTGGACAAATGGGGCGTAAAGCACACAAAGGGGGAACGACGTGAAACTTTTCCCTGCCCACTTTTGAAACGCTAATGAATTATGGCCGCACTGCCTGTGACTTTATTGAATCTCTGGGGGATTTGTTGTGACCCGTTTTGTTGTGCTGTCTTTGGGCTTTCTTGGCTGGGGCTTTTACGAATTATCCAGCGGCGCTGACTTCGTTCTCGACGTGGCCACCGTTGCCGAAATCTCGGCACCTTCACAAGTTGAGGAACCGGCGCAGGTCGACGAACTTGTCGCGCAGACACCCGTTGTCAAAGAGCTAACCGCAGAATCCGTGTCGCGCGCCGACACCGAGATGCTATTGAGCGTTGCCGCATCCTTTGAACCTGAAACCGTGGATGAGCCCGGGATTGTTGAAGTCATTGTTTCCCCCAACTGTGTTGCCAGACAGGCGAACCGTTGCCGCGGCGCGTGTAAATATTCGCAGCGGGCCAAGTACCGATTATGCTGTGCTGGCGACCCTGTCACGTGGAAGCAAAGCCGAAGTCCTTGAGGTTAACCTCGACGGTTGGGCCCGCGTGCTGATTTATCAAACCGGCGAAGAAGGCTGGATGGCTGAACGTCTACTTTCTGACAGCTAGGCCCTTGCCTGCGCCTTGCACAGGCCTCAAATAGGCCGCATGACAACAGGCCCCTCCCACAAGCCAAGCATCCTGATCACCGGCTGCTCAAGCGGTATCGGCTATGACGCAGCCCATGGAATGCGCGCGGCGGGCTGGTATGTATTTGCGTCTTGCCGACAGGCCGCCGATTGCGAGCGCCTTCGTGCTGAAGGGTTCGACAGCCCGCTGATTGACTACGCAGATAGTGACACCATCCATGCCGGTCTCGCCGACGTCCTAGTCGCGACTGGCGGGACGTTGAATGCGGTGTTTAATAACGGGGCCTATGCCATTCCCGGTGCCGTCGAAGACCTGCCACGCGAGGCCCTTCGTGCGATATTTGAAACCAACGTGTTCGGCGTTCACGAACTGACCCGCGCGGCAATTCCGGTGATGCGCGCGCAAGGGCACGGGCGGATCGTAAATTGTTCCTCCGTACTTGGCATCGTCCCGATGCAATGGCGCGGGGCTTACGTTGCCACGAAATTTGCCTTGGAGGGCCTGACGGATGTTCTTCGTCTTGAGATGCGCGGCACCGGCATCGACGTTATCCTGATCGAGCCGGGACCGATCACATCTGACATCCGCAAGAACGCGATCCCGCATTTCGAGCGGTTCATTGACTGGAAAAACTCGGCGCGCGCCGATCAATACCGCGCATCATTGATGAAACGACTTTACGAGAATCACGGGCCGGATCGTTTTGAACTGCCCGCCGATGCGGTCACGCAAAAGCTTTTGCACGCCGTAGCGTCCCGCCGACCGCGCCCGCGCTATTATGTCACGACACCGACCTATTTTGCTGGAATAATGCGGCGTCTACTTCCGACACGCATGCTTGATTGGGTTTTATCACGGGGTTGATGCCCTTCCCTTTCTGCGCAGCCCTGCTAAGTCAGTTGAAACAACGGAAAGGACGCCAGATGGCCAATGATCCACTATTTATCATCGCAATGATCGGCTGTTTGGTTGTCGCAGGTATCCTCATCTGGGGGATCGGCACCTTTTCGGTGGGCAGCGATGACAACGGCAAGAAGTCCAACAAGATCATGCAATATCGGATTATCGCGCAATTCGTCGCGGTTGTCTTGATCGTCGGCTATGTCTGGTTGCGGCAGCGGGGAGGCAACTGATGGTCGTTCTGAATAAAATCTACACAAAAACCGGCGACGCGGGCGACACGGCACTGGGCAACGGCACCCGCGTGGCAAAGCACTCTGCGCGCGTCACGGCCTACGGCACCGTTGATGAAACCAACGCGACTGTTGGCCTTGCGCGCCTGCAAGCAGATGGCGAAATAGATACCCTTCTCGCGATGATCCAAAACGATCTGTTCGATTTGGGCGCTGACTTGTGCCGCCCCGAGATGGAAAAAGACGCAGACTCCGAATACCCGCCGCTACGGATGACGGATGCGCAAGTCGCCCGACTTGAGGACGAAATCGACGTCATGAATGTAAAACTCCAGCCATTGCGGAGCTTCATCCTACCGGGCGGGTCGGCCCTTGCGGCACAGTTACATCTTTGTCGGACAGTGTCGCGTCGCGCGGAACGCTTGTGTGTTGAACTCGCTACGATGGAATCAGTTAACGGCGCTGCGGTGAAATACCTTAACCGTCTTTCCGACTGGTTCTTTGTTGCATCACGCATCGCCAATAACGATGGGCACGATGATGTCCTTTGGGTTCCCGGCGCAAATCGCTAGATTTTCTGCGATGTTAGCGCCCACAGGGTGACGCGAACGTCAAGACGTGGCGTCCCTCGCCTCTGCCGCGTCGATTTTGCACTGTTTTCCGCGCGCGCGCCGCGCTACCAACTGCCTTGAACGTTTGTGCGCCCTGCTGGGCGTTTGATTTCTTAGAGGAGAGACCGCCCATGAAGGTGCTTGTGCCCGTCAAACGCGTGATTGATTACAACGTGAAGGTTCGTGTGAAAGCGGACGGTTCCGGTGTCGATCTTGCCAACGTCAAAATGTCGATGAACCCGTTCGACGAAATCGCTGTCGAGGAGGCCATTCGGCTGCGCGAGGCTGGCAAAGCTGATGAAGTCATCGCGGTGTCGATCGGCGTGAAACAGTCGCAGGAAACGTTGCGCACGGCGCTGGCGATGGGTGCGGATCGTGCCATTCTGGTCATTGCAACCGATGACGTGAATCAAGATATCGAACCACTGGCAGTTGCCAAGATCTTGGCCGCGATCGTCAAAGAAGAGGCTCCGGGCCTTGTTCTGGCGGGCAAGCAGGCGATTGATAACGACATGAACGCGACGGGGCAGATGCTGTCGGCGCTGCTCGGCTGGTCCCAGGGCACGTTCGCGTCCAGCCTTGATATCGACGGTGACAGCGCGGTTGTGACCCGCGAAGTTGACGGTGGTTTGCAAACGATCAAGGTTAAGATGCCGTCGATTATCACGGTCGATCTGCGCCTGAACGATCCGCGCTATGCGAGCCTTCCCAACATCATGAAGGCCAAGAAAAAGCCGCTGGATGAAAAGACACCTGCTGATTACGGCGTCGATGTCACACCACGTCTGGCCGTTGTCAGCACAACTGAACCTGACACGCGCAAGGCGGGTATCATTGTCGGATCGGTCGATGAACTGATCGAGAAACTCAAAGAAGCGGGGGCTGTATAATGGCTGTTCTACTTTTGGGCGAAGTGAATGACGGCGAACTAGCCGTTGATGCAACCGCCAAGGCCGTGACCGCTGCGGCGCCTTTGGGCGATGTAACTGTGCTGTGCACTGGTGCGAACTGCAAGGCGGCGGCGGACGAAGCAGCGAAAATCGACGGCGTGGCCAAAGTTCTTTGCGCTGAAGACGTGCTTTATGGCCACCGCCTGGCCGAACCTGTAGCCGATCTGATCGTGTCGCTGGCTGGCGACTACAGCCATATCGTCGCCCCTGCGACCACGGACGCGAAAAACATCATGCCGCGCGTCGCGGCGTTGTTGGACGTGATGGTGATCTCGGAAGTGGTCGAAATGATCGACGCCGACACATTCGCGCGCCCAATCTATGCGGGCAACGCGATCCAGACGGTGAAATCATCTGACGCCACCAAGGTCATGACGATCCGCACGGCTGGGTTTGACGCCGCTGGTATGGGTGGGTCGGCAAGCGTCGAGAGCATCGGTGCTGCAGCTGATCCGGCCCTGTCGGAATGGATTGAAGACAAGGTTGCAGCCTCTGATCGTCCAGAACTCACATCTGCTGGCGTGGTTGTGTCTGGCGGCCGCGGTGTCGGATCGGAAGATGACTTCAAACTGATCGAAGGTCTTGCTGACAAGCTGGGCGCGGCAGTCGGCGCATCGCGCGCCGCTGTGGACAGTGGCTATGCCCCCAACGATTGGCAGGTCGGCCAGACCGGCAAGGTCGTCGCTCCTGATCTCTATATCGCCGTCGGCATCTCCGGCGCGATCCAGCACCTTGCAGGCATGAAGGACAGCAAAATCATCGTCGCGATCAACAAAGACGAAGAAGCACCGATCTTTCAGGTTGCCGACTTCGGACTGGTAGCCGACCTGTTCACAGCCGTGCCGGAACTAACCGAAAAGCTGGGCTAGCCCCCTAGCACATGGATTTGAAAGGCCCGCCGGTTAAGTCAGGCGGGCCTTTTTATGTGGCGCAGCAACGCCGAAGCAATTGGCGCGCACAATGCCTTGGCCGCCTCTGCATGCGCGCGCACGCCAAGCATTTCGGCGGCTGCTCCAGCCTCGTGTGCAGGAAATATCATCCCTTCAGTGATGCCGCGCGTTGCCGTCGGCAACGGAACGACTTCTACAATGTCGCGTACATGGGGGCGCAACGCCTCAATCATCGGTCGGCTGACAAAGAGGGGGTTTGATTGAAGCTCCATAATTGGCTCTGCACCAATGCTTTCGTGGGGATCGTGATCCGCAAACCAAAGAAGCAGGGTATTGGGGCCAATTTCCTTGAGGTAACTTGTCATCCGCGCGACCCATGCATCACGCAGTTCGTTGCACATAATTTCGAAACGCTCGGGCGATCTTTTCATGAGTGCGCCGAGCATATGCCGCGTAAAACTAAAGTCTGCAAAATCCACATCGTCATAGATCGCGCGCAGCACGGTTGACGGCTTGAGGAACCGGTCATTGCGGCGTGGGTGCACCGAGTAGAACCGGTTGGACATGTTTTGCGCGCCCATGACTTGCACCACAGTCAGCCTTGCATCTCGGCAAGCAGTTCGCACCGTGTCGTCATAGAAAAAGGCGTCAATACCGGCGTTAACACAGCCGAAATTGACGCACCTTTCGCCCGTCTCTGCCTCAATCAAGGTTGGAAACGGCTTGTCAATAAATTTGCCGTAGGTTTCAGTACCGCCGACAAAGGCGATGTAGCGCCCGTCAAGCCGCTGCCGCGGTCCGCGGAAAAACAGCCGTGACGTGCCATATTGGCATGGGGCATACGACAGCCCCACTTCGCAAAGTGTTTCGTGTTTCATGGATCCCACCACTCAATAATTTCTCTCACCACGGTTGAGGATGACGCGATTCCATTGCCAAATTGCTAATCGTTCACATTGAGTTAGTATTTAACGATCAGGCGGCCTTGATGCCTGCTAGCGCGCAGGCATAAGGTGCCCGCAAGCAGCGAAAGGGCGACACCATGACAATTGAACGGGTAGGCATTGTTGGCGCAGGCCAAATGGGCAACGGGATTGCTCATGTCTTTGCCCTTGCGGGTTATGACGTGTTGATGAGCGACATTAGCCAAGACGCGCTTGATCGCGCGCGCGCATTGATTGATCGCAATTTGGAGCGTCAGGTGGGGCGTGATCTGATCACTGCGGACGCCAAGGCTGATGCGATGGGCCGGATCGCAGGCACGCTGACGCTTTCTGACCTTGGCCCGACAGATTTGATCATCGAAGCCGCGACCGAACGGGAGACCGTCAAGGCCGCCATTTTTGAAGACCTGCTGCCACACCTTAAGCCCGACACGATCCTGACGTCGAACACATCGTCGATCTCGATTACGCGCCTCGCGGCGCGCACGGATCGCCCCGAAAAATTCATGGGCTTTCACTTTATGAACCCAGTGCCGATCATGCAGCTTGTGGAGTTGATCCGCGGCATTGCGACGGACGAACAAACCTTCAAGGCATGTCAGGAAGTTGTGGCCCGGCTTGGCAAAACTTCAACTGCATCCGAAGATTTCCCCGGTTTTATCGTGAACCGCATCCTGATGCCTATGATCAACGAAGCGATCTACACGCTTTACGAAGGTGTCGGCGGCGTCAAATCTATCGACACGTCACTGAAACTTGGGGCCAATCACCCGATGGGGCCGCTTGAACTGGCCGATTTCATCGGGCTGGATACCTGCCTTGCGATCATGAACGTGTTGCACGACGGCTTGGCGGATACGAAATATCGGCCCTGCCCCCTGTTGACGAAATATGTCGAGGCTGGCTGGCTGGGGCGCAAGACCAAGCGCGGTTTTTACGATTATCGGGGCGACGGTGATCCGGTCCCGACCCGTTAGGCGCGGTCTTTCAGTCCCAACGTTTTTTCACGAAGCCATGCCATGAATGCGCGTGGGTCTTTGGCGCGGTCGCGCACGTCGTCCGACGCGATTACCTCGCCAACAATCGGGGCTTGGGGCCTGTCCAGCGAATGGACGATTTCATGCAACAAAAGCCCCTGGCGCAACGTCGCGGAAACCTTGTTGGCAATCTGATACCACCGCGAATTCGACCCCTGGAAGAAGACGGGCAAGACCTTTGCACCCGACGTACGGATCATCTTGGCGGTAAAGACATTCCATTCCTGTTCGATCGCCGGACCAAACATGGTTTTGGACGACGCGACGACGCCAGATGGAAACAGCGCGACGACGCCTCCTTGCTTGAGGTGCTCCATGGCCCTCGCGCGCATTTCGATCATCTTTTTTTGGGCATCGTCTTCGTGCGGGAACGGCACGGGGATCATGTAGCTGGCCGCGCCTTCGTCGATCCCCGTGAGCAATGACCGCGTGAGGATCCGGTAGTCGTTTCGAACGCGACCGACGAGGTCAGCCAAGATCATGCCATCGACCAAACCATGAGGATGGTTCGCCACAAGGACAACAGGGCCGGTTTTCGGTATGCGCGCGATCTGTTCAGCGGGTGTGAGAAGATCAACACCCATTGCGTCCAGACTGGCCCGCCAGAACGCCTGCCCCGTCGGCGCGCCGCGCTTTTCAAATGCGCGGATGCGGCGAATGATCGTAACCTTACCAGTCATCCATTCCATGACGCGAATAAAGCTACGACGCCATGGATCTTCGAAGGTGTTGGAATAGGTCAGCGCGCGGCGATCATAGATACGCGGTTCGGCCTCGGGCTGCGTCGCACGAGTTTGCGAGGCAGCATTCCGTTTTGTCGTATCGGTCAACGCGGGCGCTCCCTTGCTTTGGCGTTTCAGCAATCACTTGCCCGTTTGCAAAACACGGCGGGCCTTAGTTACCTTCTCCAAACTTGTCAGCCACAAGGGCTTGGATCGCATCAGCAAGAGCTTCGGCACCCGTGCCTTTCGTTTCGACTTCAATAAAGGTTCCGATTGAAGCTGCCAACATCAAGAGTCCCATGATGCTGTCGCCCGAAGCGCTCAGCCCATCCTTTGAGACGGTTGCTTCGGCGTCATGCTCTTCAACCACCTCGACCAATTTTGCCGAGGCGCGCGCGTGCAGACCCTTGATGTTTTCGATCTTTAATGAGCGAACTACAGTCATTTCAGGCCTTCGCTTTGATCAACTGAATGGCTGTCTATATATTTCCGGCCGGCTTCAAGCGCAGCCGCAACAGCATCAGGGACAGATTTCTGGCGGCTTTTTGACAGCTTGACCAACATCGGGAGGTTCGCACCGTATAAGATGCGGCGGTTTTCGGGGCTACATGCACGTAATGATAGGTTTGAGGGCGAGCCGCCGAACATATCCGTAACGATCACGACACCATGGCCGGTATCCACCACATCGGCGGCATCACAAATCTCGTCTTGCTTGCTGGCGCGGCTGTCGTCGGGAAGAATCTTGATGGCACGAATCCCGGTTTGTTTGCCGACAACATGTTCGACAGCGGCGAGGTATTCCAACGCCAACCCACCATGCGCCACGATCACGATCCCGATCACGCAGTTGCCCCTATGCCTTGTCCGCCGATGTTGCCACGCGGCGGCGCTCAATTTCCCGATGTCGTTTAGATACTTGCCATCCCGCCTGCGCAAGGGTCTTGGCAAATCTTTCTGCTACGGCAACCGAACGGTGTTGCCCACCAGTGCAGCCAAATCCGATCGAAAGATGTGCTTTGCCTTCGGCCTTATAAGCGGGAATCAATAGGGTCGCAAAGTCATCGACCTGTTTCATGAAGGCCGCGAAAAGTGGGTCAGCTTCGATATAGTCTGCGACGGGACAATCGCGCCCATCTAACGCGCGCAAGGCCGGCTCCCAATGAGGATTACGGAGAAACCGGCAATCCAAGACAATATCAAGCCCACGCGGTAGGCCCCGTTTGTATGAGAAAGACTGCACGGACACCGACAGAAGTTTGTTGTCGTCGGGCGCGAACCACGTCTCGATCTCGGCGCGCAGGTCATGGGGTGTTAGGGGCGACGTATCTATCAGCACGTCGGCACGCGCACGGATCGCGGTCAAAAGCTCTATTTCCTCGCGGATACCGGAAAGCGGGGTCGTATCACGGGCCAACGGATGGCGGCGACGGGTTTCGGAATAGCGCTGCACCAGCACATCTTCGGAGCAATCCAGAAACAAGAGCTGAAACGCTACAGTCTCATCGTCGCTCAAAGCACGGGCCATATCGAGGAAACCTTCGACGCTGAAATCCCGGTTGCGCACGTCCGCGACAATCGCGAGCGGATGATCATGTGGTGGTCCGTCAATCAGACGAGGCAGCAGCGACATCGGCAAGTTGTCGATCACTTCGTGGCCCAGATCCTCGAGCACGCGCACGGCTGTTGAACGTCCGGCACCGGACGGACCAGTCACAACAACAACCCGTTTAAGCGGCGGGTCGATCCTGACGTCATGGCGTAGGTCTGTCATCTAGCTGTGTCGCCCATATGTAAGATATTGCAGGATTGCCGGGCCAAAATGGTCGTAAGGTATGGCGTTAAGCAAGGGAATCGCAACGCCGAGCAGGCAAACGCTACGTAATAGAGGGAGTCTTTCCGTCTCCACGGCGCCTAGATCAACGCAAAGTTGCACTGTGGTAGGTATGCTTGGGACCGCGTTTAGAATACCGACGCCACGCGCTTCAATCATACCATCAAGTGCCGCGGGAACCGAGGCGACCAAAGTACCGTTGTCATGGCGCAGGATCGTGCGGTCATCCGCGACCAACTCCGCGCCCAGTACCATGAGTTTCAAAGCAAGGGCTGATTTCCCTGCACCAGACGGCCCACAGATCAGGACGCCACGCCCGTTTCTCGAGACACAAGTCGCGTGCATAACTAGCGCGCCATCAGGTCGAGGTTCAGGAATGAGGATCGGCATAGGGGTGGGTCAGACCGGCAGACCGACAACAAACCGCGCGCCAAGTGGTTCTGACGTGATGTCCATTTCGGTCGGGCGGATGTTCTCAGCCCAGATCACGCCGCCATGCGCCTCGACGATTTGCTTCGAGATCGCAAGGCCAAGGCCGGAATTGTTACCAAACTGCGCTTCTGGACGCTCTGAATAGAAACGCTTGAATACCTTTGTCAGGGCTTCATCGGGGATGCCAGGCCCTGTATCTTCGACCACGATCAGGACGCGGTTTTCACGCTTGCGCGCCCAAACACGGATCGCATCGCCATCTTCGCAAAACGACGTCGCGTTGGTGATCAGGTTCACAAACACCTGCGCTAATCGCCCTTCTAGGCCGTACACGATAATCGGATCGAGCGGCAGATCGGCGATGAAATCAATGCCCTTTTCGCTAGCTTGATCGCCAAGAAACTCGGTTAGGTTATGTAGCGTCTTGATAAGATCGAACGGCTCTTCGTCTTCTTTGACCAGCTCGCTATCAAGCCGCGACGCGTTTGAAATATCACTGACCAGCCGGTCAAGGCGGCGCACATCATGCTCGATCACCTCAAGGAGGCGTTCGCGTTGGTCATCTCGCTTGGCCACACGCAGGGTGCCCACAGCGGACCGGAGGCTAGCCAGCGGATTCTTGATTTCATGCGCCACATCGGCGGCGAATTGTTCGTTGCCTTCGATCCGTTCAAACAAGGCCGCAACCATGCCACGCAACGCCCCCGATAGCCGCCCGATTTCATCGGGCCGCGCGGTAAGATCAGGAATGCGAATGCGGTTGGGCGACATCTTGCGTGCATTGCGATCACGCCCCAATTCAGCGGCGGCAGCTAAATCGGACAGGGGATTGGCAATGGTCGATGCCAGAACAAGACTTATGCCAATCGAAACAAGGCTCCCGATGACAAACATCTGCAAAAGCTGTTCACGTTCGCGCCGTACCAACCCGTCGATTTCGCCCGCGGCACTCGTCAGGGCTACAACACCAATGGCGGTGTTACCCTGCATGATCGGGGTCGCAACCGCGAAAATTTTGCCGCCCGCAGCGTCAGTATGGGTTTGCACTTTTGGTGCGCCGCCCAAAGCAGCCGCAACCAGTTCGCGAGCATGGCTCTCTGTGTCAACGGCTTCGCGTTCGGTAAGTTCGGGGGAGAGAATGCCAGCGACCCCGTCCCAAACCGTATTCAAGAAATCTGTAATGAGCGTGCCGCCGCCATCATAGGCCAAGCCATCTATGCGTTGGCTTGGCGCCGCGGCAAGCCCTGCAGCTTCGGCAACCAACGTCTCAGTGGGGTCAAAAATATAGACGTTAATGCCGCCGCGCAGATCAAGCCCTTGCAGCGTCGTGACAGCATTCACGCCGTCCCCCGTAACCAGATTGACCGGCGCGCCAGTTGGCAATTGCGCCTCAAAGACATCAGCGATCAGTTCGGCTTCTGTCACCAATCCGGTTGCCCGCTGAAATGCCAAATTATCGCGGGACGGGTTAAGATAAAGAACGCCCGCAACCAAAATGATCAGGGCGAGCAGATTAAAGGTGATGATCTTGCGCGCGAGCGGTGAGCGGTTCAAACGCACCAGCCCGCGCCTCCGTCGGCGATCGGCCATTTCTTTGTCGGACGTCGCATCTGGCGACATCCAGTCTTCCCCAAGAACGACGGTGTGTTCGACGCCATCACCGGCCCCGGCCGCCGAACGGACCGAGTTCAAGTCATGTATGTCGATCTTGGGGGCTACTGTCATCGCCTACTCTTCGTTGTAGCGATACCCAATACCATAAAGAGTCTCGATTGCCGAGAATTCATCATCGGCAGTGCGCATCTTTATGCGCAGGCGCTTGATGTGGCTGTCGATCGTACGGTCGTCCACGTAGACTTGGTCGTCATACGCGACGTCCATTAGCTGGTCGCGGGATTTCACGAAACCGGGGCGCTGTGCGAGAGCCTGAAGCAACAAGAACTCGGTCACAGTAAGGGACACATCGTTGCCCTTCCATTTTACCGCGTGGCGCAACGGGTCCATCGTCAACTCGCCGCGCACCATTACCTTGGTTTCTTCGGTTTCTTCGATCAATTCGCCCGAGATCGCGTCCTGACGGCGCAGCAGCGCGCGGATGCGTTCAACAAGCAGTCGCTGCGAAAAGGGCTTTTTTACATAATCATCGGCCCCCATGCGCAGGCCGAGTACCTCGTCGATTTCATCGTCCTTGGATGTCAGAAAAATCACCGGCATCGAGGATTTCAGGCGGAGGCGTTGCAACAAGTCCATGCCATCCATACGCGGCATCTTGATGTCCAGAACGGCCATATCGGGCATCTGCTTGTTAAAGGCATCAAGTGCGGCCTGACCATCATTATAGGTCTGCACATCAAAACCTTCGGCCTCTAGTGTCATGGAAACAGACGTCAGGATATTCCTGTCGTCGTCCACCAATGCAATCCTCGCCATGGGGTAACTCCTACTGCTCGTGGCAATTTTTTGCCTGATTTTTCATGTTTTTGCCCTGAATTAGGCAAGCGAATCAATACCTAACTGCGAATCAGGCTGAACGCGTCGCCTTATTTGTGCCCAAAAAGCGTAACCAATGACTAATCCCGCATTCCCCAAGTAAATCTCTGATTTTGCTATCCATATTATCGTATTTCGTATATAAATCATGGTGTTGACGGCTGAGAAGGGAGCATTTTATGGATCACCCAGAGGGTGCGGACTTGCAGCGGGCTGATCGGGTGGATTTCGACCGTCGTGTGCGGCTAGAGTTCAATGGCACGCAGCTCAGTTCCGACGGCGGTCTCTTGGTAATGCGCGAGTTGGATGACGCGCTCGGGCTGTCGGATCTGGCGTCAGCAGCACTGCGCGACACCCGCACAGGCAAGAACTCCGTCCATCAACTCGATGGGCTGTTCCGGCAATCGGTGTTCGGTCGTCTGGCCGGATACGAGGATGTCAACGACGCCGACCGGCTGGCCCTCGATCCGGTCATGCGCCAGGTCGTAGGTGGCCGGGCAGTCGATGCGCAAGCGGCCTCAGCAACGCAGATGGGGCGGTTCGAGACCGAGACGCTGGCCTTGCCCGAGAACCGGGCGGCGCTGGCCGATCTGAACGGCGCGTGGATTGACCGCTTTCATGATCGCAACGGGCT
>CALAGN010000143.1 GCA_937891785.1 uncultured Octadecabacter sp. | reverse complement strand
ATCTAGCAGACACTCCATAACGCCGTCAGAGCGGGACAACCGGACGCTTACGTTGAAATCAAACGGTCCGGGGGTATTCATGCGACATCACACAACACGAATAGAGCCGCGATCCGTTCCACGGATTGCGGTTTTTCGTTAGGCGGTTGCTTTGGCAGCTTCCCAAGCCTCAATGTCCGACAGACGCCAGCGAGTGCAGCCGGGGGTCAGGTGGACAGGTTTGGGAAAGGTCGGATCGGTTTTAAGCCAGCGGCGCGGGGTCAGGTGGTGGACACCATAACGCGCTGCAAGGTGACGGTCTGAAATATAGGTAGCAGGCATTTGCATCTCCATAGGGTTGCTATGGATCTAAACTGGCGCATGGCATTCAGACTATCATGTAGCATCAAACAACAGTATTTCGGCACCACGGCTATTTATGACAATTGAATCCAGAAAGACTTGTCCCAACGGAGCCAAATTTTTTTGACACCAGCGAATGTGATCGGGCTTAGGCTTAGTTCAGCAAGCGCAGTTGCGACGGCATCACATACGCTCAATGGAGGGCTTTCGTCATTTCTGGTTGGATTCATACCAGCATCCACCAAATCTGCGACCGCGTGTGCAATTAAGTTGTGCAAGCCCTCTGATTGTGTTCGTCCATTTGGCCTGCGTGGCGCGACGATTTCTCCTCGAAGATACTTAATAAGCCATTCACGCAGATATGGATGAAGTTCAGCGTCATTCTCGAAAATCAAAGCAATACTGATCAAGACGGTTCGAAACATATCTGGATCTGTAGTGCTTCGCACAATCAGACTATTGACGTTTTCATCCCAAAAATTGAGCGCCTTTTCAGCATTAAATTTGCCGGGATCTCCCGACAATAAATTACCCTCAAAGCCAGCCATTAAAGGATAAGCTGCGAGTTGGCCCACCCATTCTGCCAAAAAACCTTTATAGCCGTCTGGCATTGCGAGGTCGTGTCCGCGTTTCCACCGATTTCGTTGAATGTAAGTCTTCGCTTGCAAGACGGCGGAAGAAAAGTCGGGGCGACAGTCCATCAACCTCCAATCCTCACAACATTGCCCGACCGCACTGCACCAGCCAGATACCCCGCCCAATCGTCCATCATTTTGCGGCGCTTTTCGATCATGTCGCCGCGCCGATAGGATGCCTCCACCGTGTTGCTGATGCGGTGCGCCAGCGCCACCTCTGCCATATCGCCGGGATAGTTGGTGCGCTCTGCCACCCAATCGCGAAATGTGCTGCGCAGGCCATGAGGCACAGCGCGGCGTTTGGATGTGCGATCCACAAAACCAGCACCACCCGCCGCAACATCGGTGGCGTGCATCCGCTTCATAGCCGCAGATAGGGTCATGTCAGACAGTTGCCCGCCGCGCGCAGCCGGAAACACCAGCGGGTTGTCGTGAAGCCTTGGCAAGGCGCACAACAGGGCCACAGCCTGCCCCGACAACGGCACGCGGTGTTCGCGGTCCATTTTCATGCGTGGGCCGGGGATGATCCACAGCGCCTTGTCCAGGTCAATTTCATCCCAAAGCGCCCCGCGTATCTCTTGCGACCGGGTTGCAGTCAGTGCCAGCAATTCCAAAGCACGCGCGCCAAAGCCCTCACGGCCCTGCAATGCCGTAAACCAGCGCGATGCATCATCCAGCATCAAGGCGGGTTGATTGCCCTCAGTCGCGACCTTTGATGGCGCGGGCAGCAGTTCCTTTAAGTTGCCCAACCAACGCGCAGGATTGTCACCGGTCCGATGCCCCGCGACCGTGGCCCAAGACAGCACGGCCTCGATGCGCCCCCGCAGGCGTGATGCCGTTTCGGTCTTGTCGATCCAATGCGGTTGCAGCACGCGCAGCACGTCTTGGGTGGTGATATCGTGAACCATCATCTTTCCAAGTTCGGGCATGGCGTAGGTTGTCAGCGTATTTTCCCATTGCTGACGGTGCTTGGCATTTTTGAAGGCATCCAGCCTTGCAGCCAGTGCTTTGTCCACAGCATCCGCAAAGGTCAGACCACGGCGCTGGGCGGCCACCAGCGCAGCTTTGACGGCCTTGCGCTCTGCAACAGGGTCAACGCCACTTTCAATCTTGGTGCGGATCTCACGGGCCTTGTCGCGGGCCTGCGATAGCGTGACGGCAGGATAACCCCCAAGCCCGATATCACGGCGCAGCGTGCCAACCATGACGCGCAAAACCCAAGAGCGCCCGCCCTTGGGGGATACCTGCAAGTGAAGCCCAGGAACGCCACCGACAGAAAACAAGACGTTGCGCTTACCACCGGGATGGGCAAGTCGCTTCACATTTAGCGCAGACAGTTCCCCAGCAATCCTTGGCATATGCTACCCACATCCTACCCCACATTCTAAATGTAATTGGATGCATGGTATTGCGCAAGGCTGCATAGCGCCCAATGTGGGGTAGTGGGCAATTCTACCTTTAGATCAAGCATCTAAGCATATAATTGTATATGATTGTTTGACATTTATGGCGGTCTGTCTCTCCGCCATAATCCCCCTTAGGTTATTGTTTTTTATACTCAAATCTCGGGTCTGGATTTTCTATTGCCGATCTAGTGACAGTTTTCGCGCGGTAGTTTCAGGGTGCCAACAAGCATTTTAGCCCGCATTTGAGAAGCTTCCATTAAAACAGCCATCAGGTTTCAGAGGGTGGCAAGGTCGAACCTTCTTGTAGAGCCTCAAGCAATCTCAAAGGGTCTAGCGCCTTCGAACGGCGACCCTCAATCTTCTTCTGGTAGCGCCCGGCGTCCGGCCCCCAATCGAAATAGATACCATGATCGGGCTTCCGAAGCTGTTCCGCTTCGTGAGCGTCGATTGAAAGTCTAATGGTGGAAAGAAGAAGCGTCGTGTCCTTGCCGATGATCTTCCCAAAAACTTCAAGTTCGTAGTCACCTGCCGCGAAGTCGAAGCCCCTAATGTCGGTCGGCGTAAGGAAATGATGGTTCGTCGCGATACCCTCTTGACCGACGAACAAGCCGCTTCCCCGCGCCAAGTCTTTTTCGCCATAAACCCAAACGTTAAAGTTCTGTTGCGTTTCACCACGGCGCAAACGAATGAACAAATGTTCAAGCACTATGCCGCGCTTTCCCGTCGAATATAGAAGCGTTCGCAAGAAAACCTTCGATATGCCGTCTTCATTCCCGTCGGGGCCGAAGAACACGACAGTCGGACGGGTCATTTTAAGCGCCCCCCGCCGAAGGTGCGTAAGCCACAACGTTACACCCGAAACGAACAACGCAAGAACCGAAATTCCGATTGTAAAATACTGCATACCGTGTCCCCGCGTAGTAATAGCCCAAGATGCAGCGCGAAACCTGCCGAAGCAATGGAAAAAGACCCCCGAAACCTTTCGGCAACGGGGGTCAGGTGCTTCCCAGTGGCCTTGGGAAGATCAAAAAGCGGCCTCGGGGATGCCCACAATATCGCCGTCGGGGTCGATGCACGCTGCGGTGCAGGCTTGGCGCATAGACTGGCCCGCCGCGACCGTGACGACCGCAGGGAAGCCCCATCCTGCCCCTGCAAGCCAAGCGACGTGCTGCGCCCTGTCTGCACGCCTTGGCTGGCCCTGCGGTTCGCCCCATGTGGGCACATAGCCCGGCGCAAGCGTGAACAGGGGCAGACAGCCCGCAGGCGCGCCCGACGGCACGTCTTCAAGCCCGACCGATACCAATTCGCCGTAGGGGCCGCGAAGGATGGTATCGCCCTTTGGGCTGCGATAATTTTGCGACGACGCTGCAAGCCATGCGGCAAGAACGGCGACGGTCATTCCCCTTCACCAGTGGCAAGCGGTGCATCAACTTCAACGCGGGTCGCCATGCCTTTTTCGACGCCAGGGCTGTAGAAACTGCGGGGAATTTCGGTGGCAACACTGGCAAGCTTCGCGTCAAGCGATGCAACTTCCTGCGTCACGCGAACCCGTTCGGCGCCTTCGGGGGCATGGGCAATCGCCGCAGACATGCGAAGCGTGCTTTGGCGCTCGGGCGAAATGCCGGGAAGCGGGCGGGGGCTCGAAATTCGCCGTTGAAAAACCAAGGTCGCTTTCACATGCAGACTTACACGTAGAGTATCACTTAAAGATAACAGCCTTCACCATGCAACGATGCTGCGCGTCTGCGAAGCTTATCGTGCCCTTGGTGGAACCAATGCCGAA
The DNA here is from genome assembly GCA_937891785.1 of uncultured Octadecabacter sp. GTDB lineage: Bacteria > Pseudomonadota > Alphaproteobacteria > Rhodobacterales > Rhodobacteraceae > SW4. The sequence goes on along the minus strand of CALAGN010000143.1, from coordinate 3 downwards.
GAA
>CALAGN010000142.1 GCA_937891785.1 uncultured Octadecabacter sp. | reverse complement strand
GGTTCAGTGGATTTCTGCGGTGACAGCGGCGGATACTCTAGTTTAGATACTAGGTAATAATAAACTAAGGCTGAGCAGGCCAAACTGGCTTGGTAATTTTCGATTTCTGGGCGCTGGGCGAGGCGTCCGTCACCGTATCCGGCGGCGGGCAGCTTGATTGTGTGACGCAAGACGATGGCTCGCATTTGATGGGCCTGACGATCACGTTGAATTCCAACAATTGGGAAAACATCGACGTCAAACACAACGATCAAAACTTTGATGACGATGATGGCGGGTAAAAACTGGACGGGGCCAATCGTTTGACGGGGTGATCTATAGTAACAACACTGGAATTAAGGCCGAATACCGGATGGTTCTGCGCGATCCCAACACGGGGAACGAATACGAAGCCTATGCCGCAAACATCAACAAATCCACGCCAGATCCTGTCCAACAAATGGGGAATAGCTTAGTTGTCGAGGAAGCGGCCTTTGTCGTCCATTGAGATGCGCACATTTGAGCGCCGCAATCTGTCCGTCCAAGGAAAAGACGTGAACTGGCTGCCCTGGTCTGTGTTCATTATGTCTGGCGCAACAAATTTGTGGATCGCCTAATTTACGTTCTTTTCCTCTCGCATCCCGCGCGTGGCTTTGCTAAGAGCGGCGCAAGTTTGGGGGAGGCACGTCCTATCCCATAAAGATATGCGGGTGTGGCGGAATTGGTAGACGCACCAGATTTAGGTTCTGGCGCCGCAAGGCGTGGGGGTTCGAGTCCCTTCACCCGCACCAGATATATAGAAGGACGACAACATGCAGGTCACCGAGACCCTGAACGAAGGCCTTAAGCGCGGCTATACGATCACCGTCACCGCAGCCGCGCTGGAAAGCACAGTCAGCGGCAAGCTGAAAGAAGCCCAGCCTGAAGTAGAGATGAAGGGTTTCCGCAAGGGCAAAGTGCCCATGGCTCTGCTAAAAAAGCAGTTTGGCCCGCGAATCCTTGGCGAAGCGATGCAGGAAAGCATCGACGGCGCCCTGAGCGAGCACCTTGAAAAGTCCGGCGATCGCCCTGCGGCCCAGCCCGAAATGAAGATGACCAATGAAAATTGGAAAGAGGGCGACGATGTCGTCGTCGACGTGACCTATGAAACGCTGCCGGTTGTTCCAGACGTCGATTTCTCCAAGATCAAATTGGATCGCATGGTCGTTAAGGCCGATGACGCATCCGTTGCTGAGGCGCTGGCTAATCTGGCCGAGACCGTCAAGAACTTTGAAGACCGCAAAAAGGGCTCCAAGGCGAAAGACGGCGATCAGATTGTGATCGACTTCCTTGGTAAAGTTGACGGCGAAGCCTTTGAAGGCGGCACGGCAGAAGATTACCCGCTTACGCTTGGCTCCAATTCATTCATCCCCGGTTTCGAAGAGCAACTGGTTGGCGTAAAAGCCGGCGACGAAAAGAACGTCGAAGTGTCGTTCCCTGCCGAGTATCAGGCCGAGAATCTGGCAGGCAAAGCCGCCGTGTTCGAATGCAAGATCAAAGCCGTGAAAGAGCCCAAAGCGGGTGAAGTCGACGACAAGATGGCCAAGCAGTTCGGCGCCGAAGATTTGGCCGGTCTGAAGGTTCAGATCGCCGAGCGTCTGGAAGCCGAATATGTTGGTGCAGCCCGTGCCGTCACCAAGCGTGGCTTGCTCGATGCGCTTGACAAAGTCGTCAAGTTCGAGCTGCCACCATCGTTGGTCAAAGCCGAGGCGGGCCAGATCGCCCACCAGCTGTGGCATGAAGACAACCCCGATGTTGAAGGCCACGATCACCCCAAGGTCGAGACCACCAAAGAGCACACCAAGCTGGCCGAGCGCCGCGTGAAGCTGGGCCTGTTGTTGGCGGAAATCGGTCAGAAAGCAGAAGTGAAAGTCACTGATGCCGAAATGACCCAAGCGATCATGAACCAAGCCCGCCAGTATCCGGGTCAGGAACGTCAGTTCTTTGAATTCGTGCAACAAAACCAGCAGATGCAACAGCAGATGCGCGCGCCGATCTTTGAAGACAAGGTTGTCGATCACATCTTTGCGTTGGCGAAAGTTACCGACAAAGACGGAAGCAAAGACGATCTGCAAAAAGCAGTTGAGGCGCTTGAAGAGGAATAATCCTTCTCCGCTTTGCTACTATTTGGCCGTTCCTGAAAGGGGGCGGCCTTTTTCGTTGATTGAGGCAAGTCGGGTTAGTCATCGCCGCGTCTTTTGAGCGGACGTTGCTACCGTTCGCGGCACGTGTACGCGGGATAGAAAAGGATGAGGTGCCGCGGCCAGCATAGCTGACTCATATCCAACCCTTACCGTAGGGTTTATGAATGAAAGGACTAATGCGCGCTGCTGGCCTGCTGTGAAGCGGGGCTTTGACAACGATTTCTTGAAAGCGACTTAAGATTTCGCCCTTGCCCGCATTAAGATGCCCACCGTTGTCCAAACAGATCGGATCGGGAGCAACGTTCGAGTTACTGACATTTCATCATTCATAATCGAAGATCATAGATAGCGCGTAATACTGACGGGCCTTTGATCAGCGACACTTTGAACGACCTGTGACAGATTTCAGGCTCCAAGATCATTTTGATCACTGGCCGAGGTCAAGTTGTGGCCCATTGCTAACGTTTGTCGTTCTGAACAATTGCGCCTGACGCCTGAAGCGCGTTTCAAACCTTCTACTCGAAAAAGAACGTTATACCGGCAGCTAGTTCCAGCCCGCTCAATTCGTGGCGGCGCCGTTCGCCGTCGCTGTAGGTCAGCGCGAGAGCAGGACTGCTGCGATAGCGCAGCTCGCTCCAGATGCGGGTGCGCCCGTCAGGGCCGGTACGGCCTGCGCGCAGGGAAATGGCGGCGTGGGGCAGGGTGTCGCGTTGATGTGCCGTCGCGGTGCCATGTCGCAGGATGACATCGATGCTGGCAATCCCAAGCCCGACGCCGAGGTCAAGCGACCAGTCGCCACGCTGGGCGATCGGCGTGCTAAGCGTCACAAGTGCGCGGGTGGTTCGCACACGGGCGCTCCGGTCAAGGCTTGCTGTCCAGCCCCGACCGTTGTTGGCGGTATCAACCTGTCCTGCGTCATTGAAATGTAGCGACAGGCTTGCGGCAATCGGGCGACCAGCGATTTCGAACGCATCGCTGCGGGTCAGGTCGATCTGCGCGACACGGCCCTGTCCGTTCAGGCTGAAATGTGGCGAGGCACTGCCACCAGCGTCTTGAAATTCATGTTTGTCAAAGGTGATCCCGCCACCAAGTGACAGGGACATTTCGGCGGTTGCCGTCGTCGCGAGAGTGGCCCAGCACAACAGGGCCAGCGCAAGCTGGATGATCTTCATCAGTTTTCCAATCTGCCCCCAGTGTGCGCAAGAAAGGCGCATGCCTGTTCTAACCGGCGCGACCCCGCGGCGCTAGAAAATGATGAACAAATGGTTAAGCTCGCCGCGGTTAGCTGCTGTCGCAGGGTTTCAAAAAAAATATATACTAGTGATTTTCCACGGTTGCGCTATCATTCGACAACTATCTAAATTTTTAAGGGGAAGAACATGAAACGAATACTCGTAGCCGTAGTTGCATTTCTTTGTTTGAGCACGGCCGCAATGGCCTGTCCGGACTATGGTTTGATGGGTGTCGAAAGCTATGACTCATCTGGCCAGCAGTTGTATCAAGAACGCACTTTTAGGGTGACCGCAGGCGGTACCAATAGCCTAGACAGATGTCGCCATATCCGTCCCCAGTCCGATACTGGTCCCGGTTATTTCACCGATGCTCCCGACTTTACCTTCGAGATCTACGGAATGAATGGCTACCAACTGGTAATTAGCGTCGTCAGCAGCTGTGACAGTGCGCTGTTGATCAACACCCCGTCGGCGACTTGGTATTATGATGATGATGACAACGGCAACCTTGACCCGCGTATCGTCTTGACGCACCCAGCAAACGGCATTTTGGACGTTTGGGTTGGCACATATGACGGCGATTACTGCGATGCTGTTCTGTCGCTTGAGACCTTCTACCGCTAGGTCATCAGCTTAATTTCTTGAGTAGGGCCGGTCCATTAGGTTGGACCGACCATTTTCTTTTGCGCGTTTAAAGCGTGATGCGGAACAGGGCGAAACCTGTATCGGAACCACCCGCTTCTTCGATCGTCACACCCGGCACATCTGCGGCATAAGCCGCACCTGTCGGACCCGTTTCAAAGATCACGGTGGTGTCCGCCATCGGCGCGAACGTCCAGTTAGCGTCGGCGCGCGGGCTGACGGTGCCCTGATCCACGATATAGCGCACGATCACGTCACGGTTGGTGTCGGGCCCTTCAAAGATCACCGTATCGCCCATCGCACCGGGGAAACTGCCGCCGCCGCTGGCGCGGTAGTTGTTGGTGGCGATCACGAACTGCTGATTGGGGTCAATCGCTGCACCATCGAACATCAGATCGACGATCCGGTTGGTTTCGGCGTTAATCACGGCCCCGTCACGGTCGAACATCGCCGGTTGGCTCAGATCAATACGGTAGGTGACCCCGTCGATGACATCAAAGTTGTAGCTGGGGAAATCGGGGTTAAGCAGGGGCGCGTCTGTGGCACCGACTTGTACCTGATTGAACATGCCCGCAGAGCGTTCCAGCCAGTTTTTGACCTGCGCGCCTGTGACCAGCACCGCGCGCACGGTGTTGGGGTAAAGGTAAAGGTCGGCAACGTTTTTGATCGCCACAGGGCCGACGGCAACGTCAGTGTAGTAATCGGGGCCACCACGGCCACCAGCCTTGAACGGCGCGGCGGCGGACAGGATCGGGATGCCTTCGTATTCGGTCCCCTCCATCATCTGCGCGATATACCAGGTCTGCGCGTTCGACACGATCTGCACAGACGGATCATCGGCCACGAGCGCAAAGTAGCTGTGCAGCGGCGCATCTGTCATGCCCACGGCGCGGCGGATATAAGCCAGCGTTTCGTCGTGTTCGGTCTGGACGGATGCCAGAACTTCGGCGCTGCTTTCGACCAGTGGTGTGACCGAGCGGTCCTCTTCGCGGCGCGAAATGGGCCGTGCCTCGGCGGTGTGGGACAGGATGCGCCAGCCGTTGCCATCGCGTTCCAGCATCAAGTCAAGCAAGCCCATGTGGCTGCCCCAGAACCCGCCCATGACGGCAGGTTTGCCCATCAGCGTGCCCGCGGCTACGTCGACGCCCGCATAATCGTCATAGGTAGAGGATGGGAATACAAGGTGGCTGTGGCCCGTCAGGATCGCGTCGATTCCGTCAACGGCGGCCAGTGGCACAGAGGCGTTTTCCATGCCGTCAGTGTGGTCCGCTGATCCGATACCGGAATGGGACAGCGCGATGATGATATCCGCGCCTTGTTCTTTCATTTGCGGCACATAGGCACGGGCCGTCTCAACGATGTCGCGGGCCTGCACGTTGCCTTCAAGGTGCTTGCGATCCCAGTTCATCACTTGGGGCGGCACAAAGCCGATCAGACCGATGCGGATGGGGTGGCTGTCGCCGTTACCATCGATGATTTCACGATCAAGGATAACGTAGGGCGGCAGCAAGGTTTCGTCATCGGTGGGGCTGGCCCCCATGGTCTTGGCGATATTGGCCGAGACAACGGGGAAGTTAGCACCTGCGACCGATTTCATCAGGAAATCGAGGCCGTAGTTAAATTCGTGGTTGCCGAGTGTGGAGGCTTCATAACCCAGTGTGTTCATCGCTTGGATCACGGGATGGGTGTCGCCCTCGGCCATGCCGCGTTCATAGGCGATGTAATCCCCCATCGGGTTGCCCTGTAGGAAGTCACCATTGTCGAGCAGGATCGCGTTGGTCGATTCCGCGCGCACGCTGTCGATGATTGACGCGGTGCGGGCAAGGCCTACGGTATCGACTGCCTTGTCGGCATAGTAATCATAGGGAAAGACATGCACGTGCAGGTCGGTGGTTTCCATGATGCGCAGGTGCGCCTGATTTCCCGCAGCACTGACCGAAAACGGGTGCAGTGCGATAAAGCCGGCGGTCCCGGCAAGAAAGCCGCGGCGGTTGAGAGTGATAGACATGAAATGTCCCCCTAAGTGTGATTGATGCGGCAAGCGTAGCAGGAGTCTTGGGGTTGGGTAGCAGAATTATAGCCGCGTGTCTAAATGGCGGTTTTTGGCGGAAGGGGTGGCCATTGGTTCACCTCTAAGTTGGGGCTTACATGTTAGTCATGACTTACGAGAACGCACTTGCCGCACTTGCCGATCCGACCCGGCGCAAGATATTTGAGACCCTTTGGCAGGGGCCAAGCACGGTCACTGATCTCGCTAAGGATCAAACCGTAAGTCGGCCTGCCGTGTCGCAACATCTGAAAGTTCTGGAAAGCGCCAAGTTAGTTACGGTGACACCAAAGGGGAGCCACCGGATTTACGCAGTGCGCCATGACGGGCTGGAATATCTACGCAGCTATATTGACCAATTCTAGGGCGATGCCTTGGTGGCCCACGCCGCCGAAGAGCCGGGCCGCACATCCAATTAACAAGGGAATACCCATATGCAACGGGAATTCCACATGGGGCTGCCCGCTGGGCAGTCTGAGCAAGTCCATGTGACATTCACCCTGATCAGCGCGACGCAGACCGGCGTTGAACTGGTGCATAGCAACTGGGAAGGCTGCGGCGCCATGGCCGAAATGATGCGCAACGGTTATGGCAAGAGCTGGGAGATGCCGTTCGAAGAGGCCCCTAGAGGCGCGTGTCAGGGGTGAAGATCGCACACATCGCGGTTCTTTCCACCTTGGTCTTTCTAGCCTCTTCGTCGGGCGCGACCAAGATCATGTTGATGGCGCAAGACCCAGACTTTTTTAGCAAATACGGGTTTAGCAATCCCATGCTGATGGCCTTTGGCGCAGTCCAGTTTATTGGTGGTGTGATGATTGTCTTCGCGCCGACAAGGTTTTGGGGCGCCGCATCAGTTGCTGCGACTTTTGCGATATCATTGGTGTTGCTGGCAATCGAGGGAAGCATCGGGTTTGCGATTGTGGCCTGCGTAACGCTTGTCCTGTTGGGGCTGGTGATGCAGCAAGGCCGCGCTCGGTAAGGCACGGCCTTCTTGTTTCTAAAGGGCACTCCATGCCTGAAATAGCAATCCGCTGGCGAATGCGCCCGACAGGGACAGCGCTATATAAAGGCCGAACACACGCGGCTTGACCAATGCCCAGACAGCGATTGCTGCGGGCAGGGAGGTCACGCTGCCTGCGACCAGAAAGGCAAGGCCGGCACCGGGGGCCATGCCTTGGCTGATCAACCCGCCGACCAAGGGGAGTGCGGCATAGCCGTTCAGGTAGGCTGGAACACCGACCACTGTAGCAAGTGCGATTGGACCGATGCCTGTGCCGCCAAGCAAAGCCGTGATCGTTTCAGCCGGAATGAGCGCCAGCATCAGGCTTTCGAGCAGGAAGGCGAGAGTGAGCCACTTTGCAAGGAAGAGTGTGGTTTTGAGCGCTTCGCGGGCGAATTTCGCGCGCCGGTCAGCATCGGTCCAGAACCGCCAGACGACTTGTTTGGGGGCACGCACGGTTGACCCGCCGCATCCGCCGTCGCCGATCCCGTCGCGCAGTGGGTTGGCCAGAATGGGGCTTTTGGACAGCATGAGGACAACAACGCCACCCATGACGCCCAGCCCGATCGCGGCGGCGGTTTTTGCCAGCGCAAATTCGACGCCAAGCACACCAGAGGTCAGCACAAACATCGAGGGGTCCATAATCGGTGAGGCGAGCCAAAACGCCATGACAGCGGACAGTGGCACGCCCATAGCCAGCAATGCGGCGATCAGCGGGATCACCCCGCAGGAACAAAACGGCGATAGCCCACCCGCCAAGGCCGCCAGCGCGATCATCAAAAGCGGCGTTCCGGTAAATGCGCGAGCGATCAGGTTGTCAGCACCTGTTGCGCCTGCCCAAGCCGCGATGCCGATGGAAAGCAAAAGGAAGGGCGCCGTGTGCCAAAGAGCGGCCGCTGTGAACGAGATGCTTTGGATCGCTAGCGGTGGTGAAAAAGCAGCAGTGATCGCAAGGATAAGCGCCGAGGCAAGCCAGACGCGGTGATCTTTCCACAACGTTGCAAGTGCCGTGTGGCGGGGAGGGAGTGCGACGTCTGTCATGTTAAATCACCGGTTATATAGTTATAATTGGGTTAGAAAAGTAGTGGGCGGTCAGGCATTGCTGTGCTGTGTGCTGCTGACACCAAGGCAGCATTCGGATGTTAGAAAATCAACGATATGGTTCATTTGGTCATAATCGGCATGGTTCATGATCTCGCGGCCCTGCTTGGTTTGGATCACAAGACCCGCGTCCACCAAGGTGCGCATGTGGTGTGCAAGTGTCGAGGCCGGGAGGCCCATATGTGCGCCAAGATCGCCAACGGTCAGCCCTGAGCCACCCGATTTCACCAAGAGTCGGTAAATACCAAGGCGGGCGTCATGGCCAAGGGCGGCCAGGGAGCGGGCGGTGGGCGTGGCTATTGTCATGCATCCTACATAACCAGTTTTGTAGTTATGTCAATGCAAAACAATCAGGACCATAGTTTGGTGCTTTGGTCGCGAATGTGCAGGGAGGCTTGGCCAGCCACCCTCATCGCGTTGCGGGAGGCCGTACCGCGATAATTTCAAAAGGGGCCTTGGATCCGACGAATATATGCGCCGACGGGCGGATCGCTCGAACATCAATCAACGTGCCTCTTGTGACGTGGGCATAGGCACTGTCGCGCACGATCGAATAGAGAAGTGACCCGCATTTCTTTCAGAAATGGTCGCTGGCGTGTTCATCGCCCTAGGTTTGCAAGCAGTCTTGACCGTTGGTCGCGCGCAGTTTGCCGATTTGGAGTCCGGCAAAGGGTTTGTTTGCGGCCCCGGTTGAGCGCCGACACAAGGAGCAGTGGCAGATCAGGGCATAACCGAATTCATCGGCGACAGCGTAAGTGATGGTGGTTACACATGTACTGCCCCTGAAGTGATCTCATCCAAGCCGCTCTGGCCCGATAGATAGCGTGTCCGGCGTCTGCCAACGAAAAAAGCCGCGCCCGGGTGGGCGCGGCTTTCAATTTGTTAGCGATGGGGCGATTAGGCCTCTTCGTCGTCCGAAGCGGCTTCGGCTGCGGGCGCGGGGGCCGCGTCGTCGCCAAAGTCGTCCATGCCAGCGGCACCGATATCGTCAAACAGCTCCTGAATTTCAAACTCAGCAGCGGCTTCTTCTTCGGCGGCCAGTTCCTGAATGGATTTACCAGCAGCTTGCAGTTCGGCTTCTTCAACGGAACGTGCGACGTTCAGCTGAATTTCGCAGGTTACTTCGGGGTGAAGCGAGACCGTTGCGGCGTGAATGCCTAGGTCTTTGATCGCGCCCTGCAGGATGACCTGCTTTTTGTCGACTGTGAAACCAGCTGCTGTGGCAGCATCGGCCGCGTCACGTGTGGTGACGGACCCGTAAAGATTGCCGCCATCTGATGCGGACCGAATCACGATGAAGGATTCACCGTCCAGTTTCGCAGCCAGACTTTCGGCTTCTTTTTTGGTTTCAAGGTTGCGTGCTTCCATCTGGGCCTTGTCAGCCTCAAAGCGCGCAAGGTTGGCGTGGTTGACGCGCAATGCTTTGCCTTGGGGCAGCAGGAAGTTACGAGCGTAACCTTCTTTGACGGAAACAACTTCGCCCATCTGGCCAAGTTTGGCGACACGCTCAAGTAGGATGATTTGCATGTGCTTTCTCCTTACTTAACAGCGTAGGGCAGCAGGGCCAGAAAACGCGCGCGTTTGATGGCACGGGCCAGCGCACGCTGGTTCTTGGCGCCAACGGCGGTGATACGGGACGGCACGATCTTGCCACGCTCGGAAACGTAGCGCTGGAGTGTGCGGGTGTCTTTGTAGTCGATCTTGGGGGCGTTATCGCCCTCAAACGGATCAGACTTACGGCGGCGGAAAAATGGTTTAGTAGCCATGACTTATGGTCCTTTCCTGATCTGAATTAGCGACGTTCGCGGCGTTCTGGCCGCTCGTCACGTTTTTGCATTTGAACCGAGGGGCCTTCCTCGTGGGCGTCGACCTTGATGGTCAGGACGCGCATGACATCCTCATGCAAGCGCATCAGACGCTCCATTTCCTGAATAGCCGCTGCAGGTGCATCGGTGCGCAGGAAGGCATAGTGGCCCTTGCGGTTTTTGTTGATCTTGTAGGCCATCGTTTTGATGCCCCAGTACTCGTTCTCAAGTAGTTTGCCGTCATTGTCGGCAAGAACAGTACCAAAGTGTTCAATCAGGCTCTCAGCTTGCGTGTTGGACAAATCCTGACGCGCAATCATAACATGCTCATACAGCGGCATGCGATCTCCATTCATATCTATCAGCGCATTTCAACGGGCGGGAGGTTAACCTTTTGCGCCCCACCCACGAGAGACTGCGCAGTTATTAATACTTGCAAAAGGTAGCGGCCTTATACAGGTGCCATGCGCCGGCGCAAGTCTTGTGGAATTTCAACCTTTACGTTTAGTTTCCGCGAAACGTTCCTCCCTAAGGTTAACGAAACTTTACCGCCGCATTGCCGTGGGCCGGCCTCTATCTCACGCTGTTTGGCCGCTACAGATTTGACGCGATTGAAACAGTCTATTTGGACCGCGGTATTGTTAACAGCCGCTTGATGATGGCGCCGCGCGACAGGCCCAACCCAATCCAAGTGGTCGCCGGTGAGGCCCGCGATCTGGATCGACTGTGTAGTCGTCTGGGGAGTGACATTATCATCACCAACGGCGTTGACGCCAATCGCGAGGCGCTGCCGATGCCCAAACCGCGCTGTATCGCCTAAGATCCTTTAAATTTTCGTAAAAAGAGATGGCCAAGGGTCGCCCCTTTGGCGCTACGTGACGTTTGTGAACAGGGCATGTTCGGATTTGCGCAATTTGCCCTGACGACAGGCTGACTTAGGTAGCATTTCGAAACGTAACCCAAAGGAAATTAAACATGACCCACAATTTTTTCGCCACCGTCGGCCTGACCGCAGCAACCCTTGCCAGCCCCGCAATCGCTGCCCCCGAAGCCTACGTTCTGGACGCCGGCCACAGCCAGATTGTGTTCAGCTATGACCACCTTGGCTATTCGACCAGCTATGGCATGTTTGGCGGTTTCGAGGGCGAAATTGCGTTTGACATGGACGACCCGGCTGCGTCTTCTGTGACCGTTTCAATGCCCGTAATGTCGATGATGACAGGCTGGGAAGCGCGCTATAACCACTTTATGTCCGGTGATTTCTTTGATGTGAGTGAAGACGAGATGGTGACATTTGTGTCCACCGGCATCGAAGTTACAGGCGACAACACCGCGATGATCACTGGCGATCTGACGCTGAACGGCGTGACAAAGTCGGTGGTGCTCGATGCCACATTGAACCAGGCGGGCAATCACCCAATGGCGGAAAAGCCATGGGCGGGTTTTGATGCAACGACGACGCTGCTGCGTTCTGATTATAACGTTGGTGCTTTTACGCCCTTCATTGGTGACGAGGTCAGCGTAATGATTTCGATCGAAGCGATGAAGGCAGACTAAGCCAATTGCCAGACTGATAATGGGCCGCGCGATGCAGATCGCGCGGCCTTTTTGCTATTGTGTGTTGCGCGTTGCGGTCAGGGCGATCGCCACATCCACGGCAAAGCCAAGGTTGCTTTCTTCGGGCATGTTGTCACCAATCGCGAAGGCGCGACGGTCAAGGATGCCTCGGCCCGCCATGGTTGCCGTGTTGCCGTCGATGCCAAGGGTGAAGTCAAGCGTCACAGGAACCTCTGCGCCTTTGAGGGCTAGGGTGCCACTGGCGCGATAAGACTCGCCGTCCACTTTGATCGGCGCCGTAAAACTCGCGGTGGGGAAAGTGGGCGCGTCAAAGAAATCAGCACCCATCGCCTGATCGGTGACCGACCCCAAGGTGAGAGAGCCAATGGCAATCGTGGCCGTGACATCGCCCGCGGTTTCCAACGCCGTTTCATCAAAGCGGATCGCGGCGGTCCAATCGGTAAAACTGCCCGTGATGGGGCGGCCAAATTGCGTGACGGTGATGCTGAGCGTGCCGTCTTGCACGGTCCAGTCTGATGCGACCTCGCCGAGCGCTGCGCGGGCAGGGGCATCATTGTTTTGGGCGAAAAAGCCCATGGCAGCGCCGATCCCCAGAGCGATAGCGTAAACGCCCGCTGCGCCGATCAGTGGGGTAAGGGTGTGGCGGGTGTCGCGAGCAGCGCTGCCAATGACGTTGCCAAACCACATCCGGCGCAGGGTGATATCCTTGTCGACGAAGTGATGTTTTAGCGCGCCTGCGACGTGCAGCAATATTGAAAATACCATGACACGTTCAAGGAGGAAATGCAGGGTAGAAAAGGTATCCGAAACGGCTTCGTTCTTGGGCACGAACGGCAGGGATTGCCCGAATGGCCAGAAAATCGGCGCGAATCCGGTACTGGCGGCGTGATGGATCCAGCCAGTGAGCGGGACCAGCACGAGCGAGGCGTAAAGCAGCCAGTGGACGGTTTCGGCCAAGAATGTCTCGGCTTTGCGATCTGGATGAAGGCCCGCGGGTTTGGTTTGCGTTAGCGCCCAGAGGATGCGCGCAAGGGCTGTGAAGAAAATCGCCACGCCGAAGGTTTTGTGCAATGAAAATAGCAGCGCCTTGCGGGTTAGCTCTGCATCCGTTGCAAACGGTGCGTCATGGGCGAATATTCCAAGGGGAACAACCGTCAATATTAGCAAGGCGGTGAGCCAGTGAAAGCCTTTGGCGACGCTTCCATAGCGGCTGGCGGTGTTGGTGATTGGCATGAGCTTTCCTTTGTGGTGTTGGGCGCAGTCAACCCTGCGCCGCGACTGCGCGCAATTGGCGATCATGCGCGCACCCTTGTGCATGCGCGCACTTTCTTGTTGTGTCGCAAGGGACAGGCTAACAATTGCAAAACGAGACAAACTAAGGGGGAGACCGCGATGCGGGCATTCGTATTTCCAGGACAGGGCGCGCAGACCATTGGCATGGGCAAGGCGCTAGCCGATGCTTATCCCAGCGCGCGGGCGATTTTTGACGAGGTTGATGATGCCTTGGGGGAAAAGCTGTCCACGCTGATCTGGGAGGGCGATATTGCGGATTTGACACTGACGGCGAATGCGCAGCCTGCACTGATGGCCACGTCTTTGGCGGCGCTACGCGCGCTTGAGGCCGAGGGCGTGACGATCCAAGCCGCGTCTTATGTGGCGGGTCATTCGCTGGGTGAATATTCGGCATTGGCAGCGGCTGGGGCGCTAAGCGTGGCTGACACGGCCCGCCTGTTGCGTATTCGCGGCGCGGCCATGCAAGAGGCGGTGCCGGTAGGTATTGGCGCGATGGCGGTGCTGCTGGGGATGGATTTCGAGGCAGCACAGGCTGTCGCCAGCGAGGCGGCACAGGGCGAGGTGTGTCAGGCGGCCAATGACAACGACCCCTCGCAGGTTGTTGTATCAGGCCACAAAGCGGCAGTGGAACGCGCTTTGGTGATTGCCAAGGAAAAGGGCGCGAAACGTGCGATGCTATTGTCGGTTAGCGCGCCGTTTCATTCGGCCCTGATGGCACCGGCCGCTGACGTGATGGCGCAGGCTTTGGCCGACGTCGCGATGTCTGCGCCCAGCGTGCCCTTGGTTGCCAATGTGCGGGCGGAAGCGGTCAGTAACGTGGATACGATCCGCGCGCTGCTGGTTGAACAGGTCATGGGGTCTGTGCGGTGGCGCGAAAGCGTGATCTGGATGGGCGCGCAGGGCGTTAGTGAGACTTGGGAGATCGGCGCAGGCAAGGCGCTATCGGGGATGATCAAGCGGATCAATCGTGATATTTCGACGCGCGCGGTCGGCACGCCCGAGGATGTTGTGGCGGCTGCGGCTGCACTTAATTCATAAGATGAATGATAAAGAGGGAATATTAAGTGTTTGATTTAACAGGAAAGAATGCGTTGGTCACTGGGGCTTCCGGTGGTATCGGCGGCGAAATCGCGAAGATACTGCATGGTGCCGGAGCGACGGTGGGCCTAAGCGGCACACGGGTCGCGCCGCTTGAGGCGCTGGCGGCTGAGCTGGGTGAGCGGGCGCATGTGCTGCCTTGTAACCTGAGCGACGCCGAAGCCGTGACCAATCTGCCCAAGCAGGCGATTGCGGCGATGGGATCGGTTGATGTGCTGGTGAATAATGCCGGAATCACCCGTGACAATCTGTTCATGCGGATGTCTGACGAAGAATGGGCGCAAGTGATCGAGGTTAACTTGACCAGCACAATGCGTCTGTGTCGCGGGGTTATGCGTGGAATGATGAAGGCGCGCTGGGGCCGGATTATCAACATCTCGTCTATTGTTGGCGCTACGGGCAATCCGGGGCAGGCGAATTATGCTGCGTCCAAAGCGGGCATGGTGGGGATGAGCAAATCAATTGCATACGAAGTCGCCAGTCGTGGAATCACGGTAAACTGCATCGCGCCCGGATTTATTGCCACGCCGATGACGGATGCCCTAAGCGATGATCAGAAAGGCAAGATCAACGCGCAAATCCCTGCGGGTCGTATGGGGTCGCCGGAAGAAATTGCTGCAGCTGCACTGTATCTGGCCAGTACGCAGGCGGGTTATGTCACGGGCGCGACCTTGCACGTCAATGGCGGGATGGCCATGTTGTAAACGACCGCTTCGTGAAATTGAAAGCGTTTGCCTTGGCGGAAATCTCTGCTAAAGGGGGCGCAGATTTGCCGGAAGGCGCGTGAGCGCGCAGTCGGTTTCGCCCCCAAGTAGGGGTAAAAGAGCCGCCCTGCGGGGCAACGCAAAACGGGTGAGAGCCCAGCACTATGTAAGGAATAAACATGAGCGACGTTGCAGATCGTGTGCGCAAAATCGTAGTTGAGCATTTGGGTGTGGAAGAGGACAAGGTAATTGAAAACGCCTCGTTCATTGACGACCTTGGTGCAGATAGCCTTGATACCGTTGAGTTGGTCATGGCCTTCGAAGAAGAATTCGGGATCGAAATCCCTGATGATGCTGCCGAAACGATCCAGTCGTTTGGCGACGCAGTAAAGTTCATCACCGAAGCTTCCTAAGCTTTCACAGGTAGTATTATGGAAACGGCGTCCCACGGGGCGCCGTTTTTGCATTCGATGGGCGAGATCCACTGCACCCCAGCCCTTGCCCCTTTGCACATGCCTGCGGTATCACAGGCATAACGAAACCCAAAAAAGTAAGGGCAGAATATGCGCCGAGTTGTCGTAACAGGATTAGGGTTGGTCACGCCGCTGGCTGATGGTGTCGAGGAAAGCTGGAAGCGCATTCTGAATGGCGAGTCGGGCGCTGGGCCGATCACGCAATTTGACCCCGAAGGATATGCGACGACCTATGCCTGCGAAGTAAAGCGCGGCGATGGCACCGACGGCACGTTTAATGCCGATACCTACATGGAGCCAAAAGAGCAGCGCAAAGTTGATACGTTTATTCTGTTCGGCATGGCTGCGGCACAGCAAGCGGTCGAGGATTCAGGCTGGAAGCCGGAAACCGATGCGCAGCGCAATCGCACGGGCGTCTTGGCGGGCTCTGGTATTGGTGGGCTGAATTCGATTGCCAAAATGGCGATTACTCTTAAGGAAAAAGGGCCGCGCCGCGTGTCGCCGTTCTTTGTGCCTGGCGCGCTGATCAACCTGATTTCGGGTCAGATCGCCATTCGTTACGGCTTCAAAGGCCCCAACCACGCGGTTGTGACGGCTTGTTCGACGGGTGCGCACGCGATCGGTGACGCCGCAAGGATCATCAAATACGGCGCTGCCGATGTGATGATCGCAGGCGGGGCCGAGGCGACGATTTGCGAGATTGGCATTGCCGGTTTCAACGCCTGTAAAGCGCTATCTACCAAGCGCACCCATGATCCCAAGGCCGCAAGCCGCCCCTATGACGCAGATCGCGATGGGTTCGTGATGGGCGAGGGTGCGGGCATGGTCGTGCTGGAAGAATACGAACATGCCAAGGCGCGCGATGCAAAGATTTACGCCGAAGTACTGGGCTATGGTATGTCGGGCGATGCCTATCACATCACGGCGCCTTCCGAAGATGGTGAAGGTGGAGAGCGGTCGATGAGGGCTGCGTTGGAGGATGCGGGGCTTGAGCCGAAAGATCTGGATTACATCAACGCGCACGGCACCAGCACGATGGCCGACACGATTGAACTGGGCGCTGTGGAGCGGATGATGGGTGAACATGCGGGCAAAGTGACAATGTCATCAACCAAGTCGATGACGGGTCACTTGCTGGGTGCGGCTGGCGCGATCGAGGGGATTTTTGCGATCCTTGCGATCCGCGATCAGGTCGCCCCGCCGACCATCAACCTTGACAATCCTGCCGTGGAAACAGCGATTGATCTGGCGCCTAACAAAAAGGTTGAGCGCGAGATCAATGTGGCGCTGTCCAATTCGTTCGGGTTTGGCGGCACCAACGCCAGCGTATTGTTCGGGAAAGTCCGGTAAATGTGGAAGCACATTGCAGCCAACGGGCTGACGTTTCTGATCGTGGCGCTGTTCCTTGTGGGCGGTGTCGTGCTGTGGGGTATGAAGGAGTACTCGGCCGAAGGGCCGCTTGATCAGGCGATTTGTTTGAATGTCGGGGACGGGTCGAACATGCGCCGCGTCAGTGAACAACTGGCGGCGCAGAGTGCGATCAGTTCTGCCACCATATTTCGGTTGGGATCGGATTATTCCGAACGCACCTCGCAGCTTAAGGCAGGCAATTTTCTGGTGCCGGAACGTGCCTCGATGGAGGATATCGTTGGCGTCGTGACGGGCACGGGGCGGAGCACCTGCGGCACGGAAGTTGTTTATCGCATCGGTGTGGTGCGCAATCAGGTGCAAATCAGCGAACGTGATCCGGCGACGAACCGTTATGTGGAACTGGCGGCGTTTGATCCAGAAGCCGAGGATAGTCCAGCAGCCTTTGAAACCGCGCGCACGGCGGGTGATACCCAGTATCGTGTTGTTCTGGCCGAGGGCGTGACTAGTTGGCAAGCGATGACTGCGTTGAACGGCGTGGATGTCCTGACTGGTGAAATTGGCGAGGTCCCTGCCGAAGGGACGCTTGCGCCTGATAGCTATGAGTTTGTGCCCGGGACAGATGTGGCCGAGATTTTGGATGCGATGGTATCGTCGCAGGCCGAGATTTTGGCGCAGGCTTGGGCGAACCGCGTGGATGGATTGCCGATTGAAACCCCCGAGGAGGCATTGATTCTGGCGTCGATAGTGGAGAAGGAAACCGGCGGCTATGACGAAGTTGGCACTGTGGCGAGCGTGTTCGAGAATCGCTTGCGCCAAGGTATGCGTTTGCAGACTGACCCGACGGTGATTTATGGCATCACGCGGGGCGAAGGTATCTTGGGACGCGGTCTGCGCCAAAGTGAACTCCGCGCTGAAACGCCATACAACACCTATGTCATTTCCGGTCTGCCGCCGACGCCGATTGCCAACCCCGGAAGGGCCAGCATAGAGGCGGTGATGAACCCCGAAGAGACGGATTATATCTTCTTTGTTGCCAAGACATTGACGCCAAGTGATGGGCATAATTTCGCGGTGACATTGGATGAACACAACGCCAATGTTGCGATCTACCGCGGGCTTGAAGCGGCAGCGCAGTAGGTTATGGATTAACAAAACGTAACGATTACGGGCGCTTATGGTGCCCGTCAATTTGACAGACCGCACGATCCGATGTAGGTATTGTGCCATGCTAGAAGAAGCATAATGCGGCCTTTGGGGTATCCCCCCGAAGGCTGTTTTGCGTTTCGCTCGATGGCGGAATCCCAAAAAAGAGATCATTTCCACATGATTGAAAATGGCGGAGACCAACAGGCAAGCGCAGTCGCGGCTGCAAAACGTGTCAATGAGGCAGAGCAGCTTTACCGAAGCGTCAATTCGACCCTGTCAAAGATGCTGACCCGTATCGAGGGCGGCGATTTGAGTGACCTCAAGAACCTGCGTACAAAAGTGAGCGAGTTGGAGACACAGATGGGTCGTCTTGCAGACTTGGAGCTGAAATATGAGCAAGCCCATGGAAGTGGCATGTCCAGAGACGAAATCGACTTTGACGCCATCCGACGTCAGAT
>CALAGN010000141.1 GCA_937891785.1 uncultured Octadecabacter sp. | reverse complement strand
CGAAATACCAGGATCAGGATAGCAAAATCAGAGATTTACTTGGGGAATGCGGGCTATATCAAATATTTTACGGCAAAATGTATGCCCATGTGTGGGCACACTAAACCCAAACCAAACAGATCTGCCCTACGGGTTTTGCCGTGTAATTCTCGTGCCTGTGCGCGCAGGCATGATGCTTTATCTTGCGCCTCGCGACCTTCAGGCACCGACCAGACGGCATCCGCGCGAAACCTGGCATAAATCAATGCAGTGAATCCAGTGGCGGGCGATAGTTAGCTATGCTGGGTATGATTTTGCGGGCGACCAGAAGGTCGGGACTATGGCCGACTATCACACCAAGCCGCTCTTGGATGTTTTGAACGATTTCGGCAGCGCGGCCGAGGCAAAAGCGCGTTTGGAACATGTCGGCGCGAACGAATTGAATGTGCCCAAAGACACCCCTGAAATCGTCAAGTTCCTTCTGCATTTCAAGAATTTGTTTGCCATTCTGCTGATCGCTGTGGTCCCCTTGAATGCGGTATTCACCTATTTTCAAGAGCATCTGAGCGAGCGCCTCATGGGCAGGTATAAGAACATGCTGCCATCCATGATCACGGCCCTGCGCGACGGCAAACCCCAAGAAATTCTGGCGGGCGAGTTCGCGCCGGGCGATGCGATTAATAACAACGTAATTGGCAGTTTGGTTTTTGCGATTGGCATCGTCGTTGCCAATGTTCCCGAAGGGCTGCTGACGACTGTCACGTTAAGCCTGGCAATGGCCAGCCGTCGAATGGCGCAGAAAAACGCCCTGATCAAAAACCTCGAAATCGTCGAAACGCCGGGATCGACCAGCGTCATCTGCACCTATAAAATCGGCTTGGGGTTAACACGGTGGTTGTCGGTGGCACACGTTATTCAGCCAGCGACAAAAGAATTGCAGATGCATCTGCCTTTGATCGTCTACGGCGAGTGATGTGCATTTGTTACAGCGCCCACTTGACCAATGATGGCTTTGCAGGCGACGCGGCCTAGGGCGCCTTGCTGATCTATGCACGCGAACATGGCGACCTTGCGACCATATCGGATGTAGAGGAAATTGCCGAGCAGCCGTTTAACTCGACCAGCAAGCGGGCGATCACTGCCACCGATGATGGCAGCGGGCCGCAGGCCTATCTTAAGGGCGCCAGAAGTTGTTCTCGCGATGTGCGACAGGGTCGTGCTGAACGGGAAGGAATTAGCGCTGACACCTGACCGGCATGGCGAGATCGTCGATGCCTTTCACCAGTTGGCTGGTCGCGGTGAGCGCGGGCTAGGATGCGCCGAACGGGCCTGTGATCGCGACGGCGTGCCCGAGGACGGATATGTGTTTCTGGGCCTTACAGGCATGATTGACCCGCCAGCCCCTAAGTACCAGAGGCGCTTTGACGCTGCGTATCGGCGGGTATTAGGGCGATCATGCTTACAGGTGATTTCGGCCTGCCGCCAAAACAATTACCCAGCAGATCGGCATGATGGGCCCGCACGGGCGCGTGGTATAGGGCGACGAGTTATCGCTCATGATCGACGCCCAATTGCGGCAAGTCTTGCGCGACGAAGCCGAAATTATCTTTGCCCGCGTTGCGCCTGTCAAGAAATTGCAGGTCGTTAAGGCGCTACAGGCCAACGGCGAGATCGTGACCGTGACAGGCGGGCGTGATCGATGCGCCCGCGCTCAAGAACGCGGATATGGGCGTGGCGATGGGCGTAATGGGCACCGAAGTTGCCAAGAAAGCCAGTGATATGGTTCTGATGAATGACAACTTTGCCACGATCGTTGAGGCCGTCCAAGAAGGCCGCGCCATCTTTGACAGAATCAAGAAATTCATCCCTGAAATCCTGCCGTTCATTGCCTTTGTGCCGCTTGATATTCCTTTGCCGCTGACTGTGATCTTGATCCTGAGGGTTGAGCTGGGCACCGATATTTTATCTGCCCTTAGGCTTGGGGGCGGAAAGACCCGAGACCGATGTGATGAAACGCAAACCCCGCCGAAGGGGCGAACGGTTGCTAAGCCGGATCCGATCCGCTGTATCGCACGGCGATCACCGGGTTTTTGCGTCGATCATCATCTGTCAGGTGGCTGACGTGATCATTTGCAGGACCCAAAGTCTGATTGCCGTCGGCCTTTTCACGAATTGGCTTGTCTTGGTGGGAATTGGCTTCGAGCTGCTCTTGCTGGCCTGAATCAGCGATATTGCGGCTTTCAACACCTTCTTTGGCACAGCGCCGCTTGAGGCTTGGCACTTGATGTTGTCCGTGCCCTTTGCCCTGTTCATACTTCTCATACTTCTCATACTTCTCATACTTCTTGGGGATGAATTGCGTCGCGTCTTTGTGCGCCGTGGCAATCCGTTCGTGCTGCGCTGGTTGACGGGGTGATTGGTTGATAGGGCAAAGCTGCCTGCCAGTTGTTGGGGCGCCACGTCTACGGCTGTTGTGTGCCGTGCGCGCGCTGTTAAGCTGGCACGACCCTAACCGGAGCGGCGTAGATGATCGACAAGTTGGAAATGTTCATAGCCCTCGCACGAGAGGAGCATTTTGGTCGCGCCGCTCAGGCCGTGGGAGTTACCCAGCCCACGTTATCTGCTGCCATAAAACAGCTTGAAGACCGCCTCGGGGTGATGCTGGTCTGGCGTGGATCGCGGTTTCAGGGGCTTACCCCTGAAGGGCAGCGTGTGCTGGAATGGGCGCGCCAGATCGTTGGTGATGCCCGCACCATGCGCGAGGAAATGCGCGCGGCGCGCCTTGGTCTGTCGGGCAACCTACGCCTTGCGGTTATCCCCACGGCGCTGGCGGTTGTGTCGGATCTGACGGCCGGTTTCACGGTCAATCATCCCGGCGTGCGGTTCACAGTGTTGTCGCGCACCTCGGCTGAAATCCTGACGATGCTTGAGAATTTACAGATCGACGCGGGCGTGACCTATTTGGAAAACGAACCGCTGGGCCGCGTGACAACCGTGCCAATCTATGCGGAACGTTATGTGTTGGTAGTGCGCGCTGATCATCCGCTAGCGGGCCAGGCGGGGGTGGATTGGGCGGCGTTGACTGGCCTGCCATTGGGACTTCTCACACCTGATATGCAAAATCGCCGGATCATCAATTTGCATCTGGCCGAGGCAGGCGTTGAAGTCACGCCAAAGGTCGAGGCATCATCGACCATCGTGCTGATCTGCCACGTGCTGCAAGCGAACTGGGCCACCATCCTGCCCCTGCGCGCCGCCGAGATATTTCTAAAGGCCGGTGATCTGGCAGCGGTGCCGTTGACCGGAAACGATGCCAGCCACGCGGTTGGGCTGATTGCACCTTACCGTGAACCGCACACACCCGTGTTGGCGGCGCTTTTGGCACAGGCCCAAAACGTGGCGCAGTCGATTTCCGACCTTGGTGGCTAACGATAGATTTTTTCTATCAAACGACGAAATAGAGATATTGATTACCAGCGTGACCCGCGCGATAGTTTGCGGGCGCAAGCAAGGAGTCCTGCAATGTCCGCTTCACAAGCCACAATCGAAACATTGGCCCGTATTCTGGCCGCCCATGACGGGCTTGAAGGGCCGCTATTGCCTATTCTGCACGCGGTCCAAGCCGAGCTTGGGTTTATCCCCGAGGACGTGCAGCCGATCATTGCCGCGCATCTGAACATCTCAAAGGCCGAAGTGCATGGCGTTGTGACGTTTTACCACGATTTCCGCGCCGCCCC
This sequence comes from uncultured Octadecabacter sp., assembly GCA_937891785.1. Lineage (GTDB taxonomy): Bacteria > Pseudomonadota > Alphaproteobacteria > Rhodobacterales > Rhodobacteraceae > SW4. The sequence continues at coordinate 14,394 of CALAGN010000141.1, read as the reverse complement.
GGCGGGCCGCCATGTCGTCAAAATCTGCCGCGCCGAAGCCTGTCAGGCAATGGGTGCCAACGGGCTGGCCGATGCGACATTGGCAAAGCTTGGCGTTGCATGGCATGGCACCACCGCCAATGGTGCTGTGACGATCGAACCGGTTTATTGTCTTGGTCTGTGCGCCTGTGGCCCGGCCGCAATGGTCGATGATCGTGTGGTTGGCCGCGTGGACACTGCGAAGATGGATGAACTTCTGGCGGAGGCAGGCGCATGAAGATTTATGTCCCTCTTGATAGCGCCGCCAAGGCACTGGGCGCTGATGCCGTTGCCAATGCGATCGTAGAACAGGCCGCCGCGCGCGGGCTTGACGTGCAAGTGATCCGCAACGGATCACGCGGTATGGTCTGGCTGGAACCGCTGGTCGAGGTCGGCGATGATCGTCAAGCCTTTGGCCCCGTATCCGTCGCCGATGTCCCCGCCTTGCTAGATGGCAAGCTTAAGGGGCACGGCAAAGTTGCCGACATCGCGTTTTTTGCCAAACAAACCCGTCTGACATTCGCCCGATGTGGCGTGATCGACCCGCTTGATATGGATGATTATCAGGCTCACGGTGGGCTGGTTGGCTTGCGCCGTGCGGTCGGCATGACGGGGACGGAAATCGTCACTGAAGTGACCGAAAGCGGGCTGCGTGGTCGTGGTGGCGCTGGCTTTCCGACGGGTATCAAATGGAACACGGTTGCGGGTGCGCAAGCCTCGCAAAAATACATCGTCTGCAACGCCGACGAGGGCGACAGCGGCACATTTGCCGACCGTATGATCATGGAGGGCGACCCCTTTACCCTGATCGAAGGCATGGTAATCGCGGGCATCGCTGTGGGTGCGACCAAGGGCTATGTTTACCTGCGCAGTGAATATCCTGACGCGATAAAAATAATGCGGCAAGCCGTTGAAATTGCTCGTAACAGTGGCGTTATTGGCGGATCCGTTTTGGGCAGCAATCGTGCCTTTGACATGGAAATTCGCGTTGGTGCAGGGGCATATGTTTGTGGCGAAGAAACCTCGCTTCTGAATTCGCTTGAAGGGAAACGTGGCGTGGTGCGGGCCAAACCACCGCTGCCCGCTTTGGAAGGCTTCCTTGGCAAGCCCACAGTTGTAAATAATGTGATTTCATTGGCGACTATTCCGGTGATCATGGAAAAGGGCGCGCAGAATTATCAAAACTTTGGCCTTGGGCGATCACGCGGAACCATTCCGATCCAGATCGCCGGAAACGTCGCCCATGGCGGGTTGTTCGAGGCTGCGTTTGGTATGCCCTTGGGCGAATTGATCGACGATATCGCTGGCGGCACTGCCACGGGCCGTCCCGTTAAGGCGGTGCAGGTCGGTGGCCCACTTGGTGCGTATTTTCCGCGCGCAAAATTCGACACGCCATTTGGCTACGAAGACTTTGACGGGCAGGGCGGGCTGATCGGCCACGCGGGCATCGTTGTGTTTGATGATAGTACCGACATGCTGGGCATGGCGCGTTTTGCGATGGAATTCTGCGCAGTTGAATCGTGTGGAAAATGCACGCCCTGCCGGATCGGAGCGGTGCGCGGTGTGGAAACGATAGACCGGATCGGACGTGGCGACGCCGCCGCCGTCGAAATTTTGACCGACCTTTGCGAGACAATGCGTGACGGAAGCCTGTGCGCGCTTGGCGGTTTCACCCCGTTCCCCGTCATGTCCGCGCTCACGCATTTCCCCGACGATTTCGCTACCAACAAGGAGGCCGCCGAATGAAAGATTTCATCATCCCGACCGACATGGACATGGGCACGCCCGCGTCCCGTTCGCTTAATACGGTCACGCTGACGATTGACGGCTTTGACGTGACAGTTCCCGAAGGCACAAGCGTAATGCGGGCATCGGCCGAGGCGGGCATTCAGGTGCCAAAGCTTTGCGCGACCGACAGCCTTGAAGCGTTCGGCTCTTGCCGCCTTTGCGTGGTTGAAATCGAAGGACGGCGTGGCACACCCGCATCCTGCACGACGCCCGTTGCCCAGGGTATGATCGTCAAAACGCAGACCCCAAAGGTAAAGAAGGTGCGCAAGGGCGTGATGGAGCTTTATATCTCTGATCACCCGCTTGATTGCCTGACCTGTGCGGCCAACGGCGATTGTGAATTGCAAGATATGGCAGGCATGGTCGGCCTGCGCGACGTGCGCTACGAGGCTGTCGCGACCCATTTTGAAACGCGCCATGCGGGTGGTGATGTGAATGCGCAATTCATCCCCAAGGACGATTCAAACCCCTATTTCACCTATGATCCGTCTAAATGTATTGTGTGTTCGCGGTGCGTTCGCGCCTGCGAGGAAGTCCAAGGCACATTCGCGCTGACTATCGAAGGCATGGGATTTAATTCCCGCGTCGCCGCTGGCTCCGCATCCGATGATTTTCTGACATCCGACTGCGTATCTTGTGGCGCCTGCGTGCAGGCCTGCCCGACCGCAACCTTGCAGGAAAAATCAGTCATTGAACTGGGTACACCGGAGCGATCCGTGATCACGACCTGCGCCTATTGCGGTGTGGGTTGTTCGTTCAAGGCAGAGCTGAACGGCGACGAATTGGTCCGCATGGTGCCTTATAAGAACGGCAAGGCAAACCGCGGTCACTCCTGCGTCAAAGGACGCTTTGCCTATGGCTACGCGAACCACACCGACCGCATTACTTCGCCTATGATCCGTGACAAGATCACCGACCCGTGGCGCGAGGTATCTTGGGACGAAGCGATTGATTACACCGCCACGAAATTGCGCGATCTACAGGCCAAGCACGGCCAGAAATCGATTGGCGGGATCACGTCAAGCCGCTGCACGAACGAGGAAACCTTCCTTGTACAAAAGATGATCCGCGCGACGTTTGGTAACAACAACACCGACACCTGTGCGCGGGTCTGTCATTCGCCCACCGGCTATGGTTTGAAGACAACGTTCGGCACGTCCGCCGGCACCCAAGACTTTGATTCCGTTGAACATACCGACGTTGTGATCGTGATTGGGGCGAACCCGACAGCGGCGCATCCGGTGTTTGCAAGCCGCTTGAAAAAGCGTCTGCGGGCAGGTGCAAAACTGATCGTGATCGATCCGCGCAAGATCGAACTGGTGAAAACGCCGCATGTATCCGCCGCGCATCATTTGCCGCTACGACCGGGCACAAACGTGGCCGTGCTGACCAGCATTGCCCATGTGATTGTGACCGAAGGGTTGATGGACGAGGCGTTTATTCGCAATCGCTGTGACTGGAACGAGTTCGCCGAATACGCCGAATTTGTCAGCGATGCGCGCCATTCCCCAGAAGCCACGGGCTTGCTGACGGGCGTCGACGCTGAAGAACTGCGCGCCGCCGCGCGTCTGTTCGCCACGGGCGGCAACGGTGCGATCTATTATGGCCTTGGCGTCACTGAACACTCGCAAGGCTCGACCACAGTCATGGCGATTGCCAACCTTGCGATGATGACCGGTAACTTGGGTCGCCCCGGTGTGGGTGTGAACCCGTTGCGCGGGCAAAACAACGTGCAGGGCGCCTGTGATATGGGCAGCTTCCCACATGAATTGCCTGGGTATCGGCATGTGTCTGATGATGCGACCCGCGAGGTGTTTGAAAAGCTTTGGGGTGTCGAACTTGATGCGAAACCTGGCCTGCGCATCCCCAATATGCTGGACGCTGCCGTCGATGGCACGTTCAAGGGCCTATATGTGCAGGGCGAAGATATCTTGCAATCCGACCCCGACACCCGCCACGTCAAAGCGGGCCTTGAAGCGATGGAATGCGTCATCGTCCACGACCTTTTCCTCAACGAAACCGCCAACTACGCGCATGTGTTTTTGCCCGGGTCCACTTTCCTTGAAAAGGACGGAACGTTTACAAACGCTGAACGCCGCATTAACCGTGTCCGCAAGGTCATGGCGCCCTTGAACGGCTATGCGGATTGGGAAGTGACGATGATGCTGGCCAACGCGATGGGTGCTGGCTGGACTTATACGCATCCCAGCCAAGTCATGGATGAAATCGCGGCGACAACCCCAAGTTTTGCCAATGTTTCCTACGAGTTACTGGAAGAACGCGGATCGGTGCAGTGGCCCTGCAACGATGCCAACCCTGACGGCGCGCCGATCATGCATATCGACGGTTTTGCGCGCGGGCGGGGGCAATTTATCATTACCGAATATATCGCCACCGAAGAACGCACCGGCGCGCGCTTCCCGCTGTTGTTAACGACTGGGCGGATCCTGTCGCAGTATAATGTCGGCGCGCAAACACGGCGTACGCAAAACGTGATCTGGCATGCCGAAGATGTGCTGGAAATCCATCCCCACGACGCCGAAGTGCGTGGGGTGAGTGATGGTGATTGGGTGAAATTGGCGTCCCGTTCCGGCGATACATCGCTGCGCGCGACGATCACCGACCGCGTGTCGCCGGGCGTGGTCTACACCACCTTCCACCACCCAGACACGCAGGCCAATGTGATCACCACCGACTATAGCGACTGGGCGACCAACTGCCCTGAATACAAAGTAACGGCGGTGCAGGTGGGCAAATCCAACGGCCCGACCGATTGGCAGGAAGATTACAATGCGCAGGCTGAACAGTCGCGCCGTATTCTGCCCGCTGCGGAATGAAGAAAGGTGCCCATAGCGTTGCTGGTCTTGCGGTCCGAAAGGGGCGTGAACAACCAGTAACGCGGGCGTTGCCCGAGGAAGTGCCGGTGGCGCTGGTTTATAACGGTAGCACGCAGGCCGTGATGATGGCCACGCCCGACGATCTGCATGACTTTGCTGTCGGGTTCAGCCTGAGCGAGGGGATAATCACCGACCCTGTGCAAATCATGCGATACGAGATTGTCAAACACGGTCAAGGGCTTGAGGCGCAGATGTGGCTGTCAGAAGATCGTGCGGAGTTTCTCGCCGCGCGCCGCCGCTTTATGGCGGGGCCTGTGGGCTGCGGGCTCTGCGGGATCGATTCACTTGCCCAAGCGCTGCGCCGCGTGCCCGCCGTTATCAGTGACCTGACGCTGGATGCCGCCGATATTCCCGCCGCCATGTCCGCCCTACGTGCGGCCCAACCGCTACACGATCAGACCCGCGCGGTGCATGCTGCCGGCTTCTATGTGGCGGGGCAGGGGATTGTTGTCGCCCGCGAAGATGTCGGGCGGCACAACGCGCTGGACAAGGTGATCGGCGCGATGGCGCGTGCAGAAATGAGTGGTGCTGTCGGCGCGATTGCCCTGACCAGCCGCGTGTCCGTTGAAATGGTGCAAAAATGCGCTGCCGCGGGATCGCCGGTGTTGATCGCCGTGTCGGCCCCTACGGTATTGGCCGTGCAAACGGCCCAAGACGCGGGCATCACAATCGCCGCGCTTGCCCGCGACGAAGCCTTTGAAATATTTACCCATTCTGCCCGTATCAAGACCGGAGCCACACACCATGTCGCCTGAAAAAATGACCATGATGACCAATCAGATCGCCAGCTTTTTCGCCACCCAACCTGACGCCGACAAGGCAGGCCGCGTGGCCGATCATCTGCGCGAATTCTGGGAACCACGGATGCTGGAACAGCTTTTCGCGCATCTGGATGGTGGCGGCGAAGGACTGACGCCATTGGCGCTGGAAGGCGCACAAAAGTTACGCGCCACCGCCTAGTGAAAATCGCGACTTTTCGGGATGATCTGCGCGTTGCGCGGATGGCGTGACGTGGGTGCGCGCGTATTGCGCAGCCCGTCCGGTGCCAGCCGTTGCAATGCATCGGTGCGATCCGTCAAATCCTGCGCAATCACATGCACAATCTCGACGTCGCGCTGCACATAACCCTCAATCGCCAGCAGGCGTGATTGCATCACCACTTTGCGAAAATGTTCCATCACCTTGGGCCAAACCACCAGATTTGCGACCCCAGTTTCGTCTTCAATCGTGATGAAGCACACACCCTTGGCGGTGCCGGGCCTTTGGCGGATCAACACCAGCCCTGCCATGCGTAGCTTTTTGAAATTGGGCGCGCTTTTCAGATCGGCGCAGCTTGTGTAGCCCTGTTTTGCAAGGCTCGCACGCATGAATGACATGGGGTGCGCCTTGAGGCTAAATCGCAGCGTTTGATAATCCGCCACCACCTGTTCGCAGACCGGCATCACGGGCAAGGGCACGGCCACCTCGGCCCCCTCATCGCGCGCGTCTTGGAACAGCGGCAGATCGGGCGCATCGCGCATCGCCTTGGCCTCCCACAACGCTTGGCGGCGATCAATGAACAGCGAGCGGAAGGCATCCGCTTCGGCCAGACGCCGCAAAATCGGCGCAGTCAGACGCGCGCGTTCCTTAACCTCGCCCATATCGCGAAACGGCACATCGCGCGCCGCCATGATCCGCACCGCCGCATCAATCCGCAGCCCGCTGACCTGCCGCAAGCCCAATCGCAGGGCAAACGCGCCATCCGCCAGCGGTTCTAGCGTGCTGTCCCATTCGGAATAATTCACATCTGGCGGGCGCACCGTCACGTTATGATCGCGCGCATCGCGCACAAGCTGGGCGGGGGCATAAAACCCCATCGGTTGCGAATTGAGCAATGCCGCACAAAATGCCGCCGGATAATGGCACTTCAGCCAGCTTGAGACATAGACCAATTGCGCAAAGCTTGCCGCGTGGCTTTCTGGGAAACCATATTCGCCAAAGCCTTTGATCTGGTTAAAACAGCGGGTAGCAAATTCGACGTCATAACCGCGCCGCACCATTCGCCCGACCATCTTGCCCTCAAGCGCGCCGATGGTGCCTTTAGACCGAAACGTCGCCATGGCTTTGCGCAATTCATTCGCCTCGGCGGGGCTGAATTCAGCGGCATCAATTGCGATTTTCATTGCCTGTTCCTGAAAGATCGGCACGCCAAGGGTGCGCCCTAAGATATTCTTCAGCTCAGCCGGATCATGGGGCGCACCGGGGGCGGGATAGGCGACCGCTTCGGTGCCCGCACGGCGGCGCAGGTAGGGATGCACCATATCGCCCTGAATGGGGCCAGGCCGCACGATCGCCACCTCGATCACCAGATCATAAAAGGTGCGCGGGCGCAGGCGCGGCAACATGTTGATCTGCGCGCGGCTTTCCACCTGAAATACGCCGACACTGTCGCCCTTGCACAGCATATCATAGACGCGTGGGTCTTCTTTTGGCGTACTCGCAAGGTCATAGCGACGACCATAATGCCCATCAATCAGATCGAAACATTTGCGGATGCAAGTCAGCATCCCCAGCGCCAGAATATCGACCTTGAAGATGCCCAAAGCCGCGATATCGTCCTTGTCCCATTCGATAAAACTACGCTCTGGCATCGCACCATTGCCAATCGGCACAGTCTCGCTCAATGGCCTTTCCGTCAGGATAAACCCGCCCACATGCTGGCCCAGATGGCGCGGCATGCCGATCAACTGGCGCGCCAGCAGGATCGTGCGGCGCAGCACCGGATCGGACATATCCAAACCCGCCTCGCGCGCGTGCCCCTTGTCCACATCCGTGCCCCACGATCCCCAGATCGTCTTGGCCATGGCGCCAGTGACATCCTCGCTCAACCCCATCACCTTGCCGACCTCGCGGATCGCAGATCGCGGGCGGTAATGGATCACCGTGGCACAAAGCCCCGCACGATCACGGCCATATTTGCCATAGATATGCTGGATCACTTCCTCGCGCCGTTCGTGTTCGAAATCCACATCAATATCTGGGGGTTCGCGGCGTTCCTCGCTGATGAACCGCTCGAATAACAACGCGTGCTGGGCGGGATCAACGGCGGTAATTCCCAGCGCGTAGCACACAGCCGAATTGGCCGCCGACCCGCGCCCCTGACACAGGATCGGCGGGCTCACATCCTCGCGGGCAAACTTGACGATGCTCTCGATGGTCAGGATGTAGCGGGCGATTTCCAGCTTGGCGATCATCGCCAACTCGCGCTCGATCACATCACGGGTCTTGGCAGGCAGCCCATCAGGCCAGCGCAGCGCCGCCCCTGCATAGGTATTCTCGCGCAAGACATCATCCGCGTCACGGCCCGCAGGCAAGGTCTCGCTTGGATATTCATAGCGCAGATCGCGCAGATCAAAGCGGCAGGCATCGGCCACCTTGCGGGTCGCGGCAATCGCATGCGGCCAGGGGGCAAACAACCGCTGCATTTCGCCCGCAGGTTTCAGATGCCGCTCGCCATTGGCCTCAAGACGGGCACCGGCGGTGTGGATCGTGCATTTCTCGCGAATACAGCTCATCACATCCTGAAGCGGGCGGCGATCGGGCGCGTGATAAAGCACATCATTACTGGCCAAAATCGCCAACCCATGCCGCATGGCCAAGCTATCCAACCGATTGATCCGCGCCACATCATCCCCGCGATACAAATACGCCGCCGCGATGTGCCGCATCTGTGGCAGGGCGTGGATATAACGGGGCAGATCGCGCGCAAAGTGATCCAAATTTGCGGGCGGCAGCACGATCAGTTGCAGCCCCTCCTGATGCGCGGCCAAATCTGCCAGGGTCATCTCGGTCACGGCTTTGTCCTGCCAGCTCCCGTCAGGGCGCCCACGCTTGCCTTTGGACAACAGCGTCGACAGCCGTCCATAAGCATCACGATCCACCGGATAGGCCAGAAACTGCGCGCCGCAAACCAGCTCCAACCGGCAGCCGATCAACGGACGCAGCCCCGCGCGCGTTGCCTCAAGATAAAGCCGCACAACCCCCGCAAGGGTATTCACATCGGCAATGCCAATCGCATCATAGCCCAGTGCCCAAGCCTTGCTTGCCAGATCAACCGCATCGGACGCCCCGCGCAGAAACGAAAAACAACTCAGCACCCCCAGTTCGACAAAAGGTCCACGCGGATTGGGGGTAAACACCCCGTCTTGGGGCAAGGTCCGGCGCTGATGGGCATGATCATTTTCAGGCATCACGTAGGCCCTCCAATCTCATCTTGCCAAAAATATCCCCGCCGGAGGCGGCATGACCTGCAACACGCACCACTCTCGCGTGACGCGCCCCGCCCACCGCAGGCGCCCCGCCCACCGCAGGCGCCCCGCCCGCCGCAGGCGCCAATGCCCCAACGGGGCTTTGAGTCAAATTCACGCGAAAACCCCGTGGATCATCCACCGCGGATCACCGCCGCGCCCGTCGCCATGCAAGCCTTCACGGTAAAGCCAGAACCGACAGCCGGTATGATCCTCGATCCGGTAATAATCGCGCAACCGCGTGCCAGGGCGGTCGGCCCACCATTCGGGCGCGATACGTTCGGGGCCAGCAAAGCGGGTGACACGGTGGGTGACGCGGCGCCAAACGAACTGCGCGGGCGGGCCTTCGGGTACGCCATACAGCACGCGGACTTCCTCGGGCGGGTCCAGCAGGCGGATCGGGCGCAGGGTGCGCAAGGGCGCGGGCGGTACGATCTCCCCCGCCATCGCCGGCTGCCAGCCTTCGCGTCGCTCGGGGATATGGCTGTCGCGCAGGGTGGGGCGTCGCACGGCACCCGCGCCAAACTTTGCTGACAGACGATCAATCATGCGGCCCAGCTCCGCGCCGTCATCCGCCCCGCCTTCCAGGCGGGTTTGCACGGTGGGCAGGTTTTCGGCCACGGCGGCCACCAATGTGATCAGATCAAACCCGAATCCGGGATCAATCCGCTCAAGCTTGCCATCAAACAGCCGGCGGATGTGGTCGGGGTCGCGGCTGGGTTGGGATGTGGCTACGCTGATCTGCGACACCTCGCCGTCGGTGCGAAACACCGTCAGGGTCACGCGGCGCGCGCCAAAACCGGCAGCGAACAGATCGGCGCAAAGTGTGTCACACAGGGCGGGCAGATGCGGTTCGGGATCTTGTACGGGTTCGGCCAATGCAGATTGTGTGGCAAAACGTGGCGGATCATCAGGACTGCTGACGGGTTCGCCCAAGTGCCCCATCATCTGATCAAGGCGCAGCAACGGGTTCTTTGCCAAGGGCGCGCGCGCAAATCGCCGCGCCAGCGACACGCGCGGCACCGCCGCTAGATCACCGACAGTTTTCAAGCCCAACCGTTGCAGTAACACGACTGTGTCGCCATCCAGTCGCAATGCGCGCACGGGCAGGGGCGATAGCTGTGCGGCAAGATCTTGCGCGCGGCAAATGCGCCGCACTCCGCCAAACCGTGCCATTGCCCAAGCAGCCCCATGGGTCGGGGCGGTGGCAAGTCTGGCGCTGAGGCCAAGGGTGGACAAACGCGTTTCGATCTCACGCAGCATCGCCGCTTCGCCGCCCAGCAGATGATCCGATCCACTGGTGTCCAGCACCAGGCCCGTCGCGCCATCCGTGGCCGTCCATGGACACCAGCGCCGCGCCCAGATCATCAGTTTTTCAAGCGCGACCCTATCGCCACTGATGTCGGCAAATTCGACCCGTAGATCAGGGCACAGCGCGCGCATATCCACGACCCGCGCGCCGATGTGAATGCCTTGCAATTCTGCGGCGCGGTTCGTGGCATGCACCACGGGCCCGTGTGTGCCTTCCACGGCCAGCACCACGGGCAAATCATCAGGCGGGGCCAGCGTGTTTTGCGCCGCCCACCGCAGCCAGCGCTCCATTGCGAAACGCGGCAAGTGGATGGCAGTGATACGCCGCATTGTGTTATCGCGCGCGGGGATCGGCAGGCTGTGCTTGGTCGGTGCGACTGCGCCTTGTGCCAAGACGATCGCTCCACGCCCAGAACCTGATCTTGGGCCTTCGGGTTTGCTGCGTGGCACGCCAACGGGGCTAAAGCTGTCGGGAATGTCCTGTGCCACGGTGGCAGGTGCGGACCTGTCAATCGCGGGTCGGTTTTCGAGCGCCGCGCGCATCGCTGCAATCGCCTGCTCCAGTTTGGTAGGTGGGGGATTGGTTGCATCCTTGCACGAAGGGAAGGCGAGGACGGGCAGCTTGTCCTCGCCACTCATGATCGGGGTCGCTTTTTTCGGGCTAGCGCCTTCGGCGAGGATATTTTTGGCAAGATGAGGAGGGCGGTACGATTAGGCCCGCGCACGGTGTTGATCATGCGCGCTGGCTTCGACCCCGTGGTCCAGCACCAGTTTTTCGCCGTCATGGTGCGCCACCCAATCGCCCGGGGTTTGCCACCTTGCTCGAAATAGGTCCGCCCGCCACATCGGCGCGCCGGCCGCGCGTTGATCGTGTGGATCGGCGCGCGAGGGGAGCGAGGAGATATTCCAGCGCAATCGCGCCGCACTGAGGTTGGGATGTGCCGCGCGCCGGATCAGGAAGGCTGGCACGCCGTGCGTTTCGGCGCGCAGGGCCAGCCGTTTCGTGGCCGTAAAATCCAGCGCGGGCGGATCGCCCCACACTTCGCCGATCACACCAGCGAGGGCGGGGCAGCGCAGCCCCTCTTCCATTGCCCAAAGCACGTCGATCGGGCGTGATACATCCACTGCGATCACCTGCATCGGCCGGGTCATACCCGCAAGATAAGGCCGTCCCGTTTCGCGCCGCGACAGGCGGTCTTGCACCCAAAGCAGCGGTTTTTCGCGGGCATGTTTGTGCATATCGAGCACGGCCAGCACAAAACCGATCGCCGCCCCGTCTGTGGCGATCGGGCAAAACACCTCTGACAAGGTCGCATCGCCCCCCAGCATGGGCTGTGTGCCCGTAGCTGTTGCCCGTTTGTGCAATATCTGTTTTTGGCTTTTTGGTGGGGGTGGGGCGCACTGCACGAAGACTCGCTCTCTGATTAATGTTCTCTTTTTGTTCTAATTGATTCCACACATCAGGTCAAACCTTTCACGCGCTCTTGTTAGTCCTGCGGGCTGCCCCTACCGTTCTTTAAAACTAACACGAGGCCAGCGTGATCCTATGCCTTCTCAAATCCGCCGCGCGGCGCTATATGGATGTAACACTGCGCGCAGGCCCCGCCCGCACAGTGCGCATCGTCGAGCACCCGGGCGCATGGATGACACCGCGCGCCATTACAGCCCCGCACGATGATCTGCAAAAGACATGGGTGACCGCATCCAAGCACCGGGACGACAGCGATCACATCGTTCATTTATTCGATCGTTTTCAGGTAAGCCATATCCTGCCTATGGCGGACACACCCATGCGGTTGCCGGCATTGTCATTGCCCAGAATCGCCGCCGCCCCGCGTACGGAACTGGAATTGGTGGCCCTTAAGCGGATGGTGCGGTTGATGGGAAAAGCAGATGCATAGAGGTAATAAATGAGCATTCAGTATCGTCGCACGCAGGCCCGTGCATTGTTTGACGCAGGTGTTGCCGCCGCTGATCCGGTGGTCGCGACCACCTGCGCGCTTGGCGCGCAACCCGTGCCCGCAAGCCTGATCATCGCAGTGGGCAAGGCGGCGCGGGGTATGGCGCAGGCGGCATTGGCTGCTTGTCCGACTGTGCCCTGTATGGTCGTGACAAACATCGAAAATGCACGGCCCTTGCAAGGCGCGCAGGTCTTTGCTGCGGGCCATCCTGTGCCAGACGAAAACGGTGCGCGGGCCGCAGATGCGGTTATCGCGGCGCTGGCTGATTTAGGGCCCCATGATCATGTGCTTGCGCTGATTTCGGGCGGGGGATCGGCCTTGCTTCCGGCCCCCGTGGCGGGCGTGTCATTGGCCGACAAGGCCGCCGTCAATGACCTGTTGCTGGGGTCAGGCGCGGACATTATGCAGATCAATCTTGTGCGCCAGCAGCTTTCGCGCCTCAAGGGGGGTGGGTTTTTGCAAGCCGCAGCGCCCGCTCGTGTCACCGCATTGATCCTGTCTGACGTGATGGGTGACGATTTGCGTGCGGTGGCATCAGGGCCGACCGTGGCCCCGCTTGGCACATGCGCCCAAGCCCGAAACGTTCTGCAAAACTTTGATATCTGGGATAAATGCCCCCTGTCCGTGCGCGATCACCTATTCAAGTACGCCGCCACAGCGCCCCAACCTAACGCTGACAACCGCCTGATTGGTGCAAATCCGATTAGCCTGCAAGCGATGGCGCGGGTTGCAGGCGATGCCCATGTCATTGCTGATCCGATCGTCGGCGACGTGGCCGTTGCGGCCCGCCAGATTTGTGATGCAGCGGGCGAGGGCATCACCCTTTGGGGTGGCGAAACAACGGTGCAATTGCGTGGAACAGGACGGGGCGGGCGCAATCAGGAACTGGCCCTACGCATAGCACTTGAGGCGCGCGCGCGGGGCTGGGCGGATGGCTGGGTCTGCCTTCAAGGCGGGACAGACGGGCGCGATGGGCCGACCGATGCCGCGGGCGGGGTGGTGGATAGTGGCACGCTGGGTCGGATCAATGATACTGCCGCACGGCTGGCCAATAACGACAGCTACGCCGCCCTTGCGCAGGCCGGTGATTTGCTGATCACGGGGGCGACGGGCACGAATGTGGCGGACCTTGGCGTGTTGATCCGGCCCGTAGGCTAATCCGTGGGCTAAATCGGCTGTGCTTCGGCCAACACCGGCAAATGATCAGACGGTTGCGCGCCCTTGGCCTTGGCGGGCGGGGCAATCACGCGCAGATCAAGGCTTGCGCAATGGGCAAACCGATCTAGCGAGGCAACTGGCAGGCGTGACGGGAACGTGCGTTGCGGCGTCAGCACCGCATAGTCACGCGCAATCCGCCCCAAGCCGCGCTGGGTCGACCATTCGTTGAAATCCCCCATGATCACCGTGGGCAGCGGGGCCAATTGCGCAAGTTGCGCACGGATATGATCCAACTGGCGACGGCGCGCACTGCGCAGCAGGCCCAGATGAACCCCAACAACGCGCATAGGCCCCAGACGTGTTTCAAGATCGACGACCACCGCTCCGCGCGGCTCGTGTCCGGGCAGATCGAAGCGATGCACGTCACGGGTCATAACTTCGGGACGCGCAAGCAGGGCAATCCCGTGCCAGCCAAGGCTGACCGCGTTTATCGCAACCGGCAGCGGGACCAGCCCTGTTATATCGCTGATCAGCTTGCGGGGCAGCGCGCTGGGGCGTTGGCCTATGCGAAAATCGGCCTCTTGCAGTGCGATGATATCGGCCCCAAGGGTGGCAATCACCGCCAATGATCTGCTTGGATCACGGCGCAGATCAGTGCCCAATCCCGCACGGATATTATAGCTGGCAAGCCGTAGCGGCGTTTGAAGTCCGGTGTGCATAAGTGTTACATAGGCGTGATCCGCAAAGAATGTGAGGGGCAGATGCAGACCAATCGCAACCCCCGCCTTGTGCGCATTACCCAAGGCGTGTTGATTCTTGCCGCCGTGGTCGGTGTGCTTGAATGGCGCCCGTCGCTTGTGTTTGTAGCACTTGCGACCCTTGGGTTGACCCTGACGCCGCGCCTCTTTGCACGGTGGATCGGCGTTGAACTTCCCGCCAGCTTTCTTGTCACGATCGTGTTCTTTTTGTTCGCTA
>CALAGN010000140.1 GCA_937891785.1 uncultured Octadecabacter sp. | reverse complement strand
CCCAGCGTGCGAAGCAATAAAACGTGAGGTCACCATCAATGAGCCTTTTCATCACTGGCTGTTTGGAATGTGTTTCTTTCTTTCCGTACCAAAGAAGCCTTTCGGTATCGACGTCGTATTGGTTCGGAAACGTTTGTCCGGCGTGCCCTTGATACCCTATATTGACAAATGCGAACAGGTTATCGTCAATTCGCTCGTAGCCTGACTGCTGAAAGTTGCGGCTGATTTTTTCATCCAGCCCCTTAACGATTTCCCAGACTTCCTGTCGGCGGTATTTTTCATGTTTCTGAAAGTTCACAGCTGCATATCCTCATTCATGAATCCAGCCCACGGTATCGGCCTTAATCCTAAGGTCCGGTGTGGGCCGCTAGTCACGTCGTCAAATTAGTTTGGCCAGCCGCTCCACCGCCAACAGGTCGGTTCCAGACCCGCAGTGACTAATCATGCCGTCCTGCATAGTGCGGAAGAGACAGGCAAGCACAATAGGATCGTTGTCTCTATCGACAGTGTTACCAACAGAGTTGCAACATTCAATGGGCGATCTCCGAGCTTGGGAAGTTGCACTTCAAACGCCAGCCCGACTGTCGGCAGTTTACTGGGGGCACTGCGAGCCGTTCTGGTGCCCAGCGACATAGGTCAAGAACCCATCCTGTGGCTACAAGACAACAGAACCAAGGTACATCAAAGCTGCTTCCTTCATGCTTCCTCCAATGCTCAATCAGAATGGCGCAGCAATCTGTATTCTTGTAAATATTTGATTTAAAACGGTAAAATGGTGATCCCGGAAGGACTCGAACCTTCAACATCCTCATTAGAAGTGAGGTGCTCTATCCAGTTGAGCTACGGGACCATTTTGCGCGTCTTGCAGTGACCTTAGTGGGTCCATACACCACGACGGTTGGTGGCGAAGTTTTCGCCGTATCCGCCTGCGCGAATATTCAGCTTGCGGAATTTGGGCTCTTGCACGGTTGCTTCGATCCCGTTTTCGGCAGCGTATTCAATCGCAGCGTCTTTGGTTTCGAACGACATGTGGACTTGGGTTTGTGTATCGCTGGACGATGTCCACCCCATCAACGGATCAACGCCGCGCGCCGTAGTTGGCGCAAATTCCAGAACCCAGTTGTGGGTTTTCGCCATGCCCGACGACATCGCGGTTTTTGCTGGCTTGTAGATTCGTGCGCGCATTTTGCTCTCCACTGGTGTTAGCCCTTATCTCGAAATCATCGCGTCAAGGCAAGACGCATGAAACCTGTTACGCCCAGATGTCAGCATCAATGTTGCGCGGGGTTGAACAAGAACAAAAAGGGATCAATTATAGAGGGCCGCCAACAGGAAAATTCCGATGCCATTTGTCCATTCCGATGAAACCTTGCCGATACTGTCCAACCCCGCGCCCGAAGTGCGGGACCGTGAAAAGCTGGAAGGCGGACGCGCGTTTGTGCTGCACACCGAATTCGAACCGGCCGGCGATCAGCCCACCGCCATTGCCGAGCTCACGGCGGCGCTGAACGACGGTGAACGCAATCAGGTGTTGTTGGGCGCGACGGGCACAGGCAAAACCTTTACCATGGCTAAGGTAATCGAGGCGACCCAGCGCCCCGCGATTATTCTTGCCCCGAACAAGACGCTGGCCGCGCAGCTTTATGGTGAATTCAAGGGGTTCTTCCCCGACAATGCCGTCGAATATTTCGTCAGTTTCTATGACTACTATCAGCCCGAGGCTTACGTGGCGCGCTCTGACACTTACATCGAGAAAGAAAGCCAGATCAACGAGCAGATCGACCGCATGCGCCACTCGGCCACGCGGGCGCTGTTGGAACGTGACGATGTAATCATCATCGCCTCGGTTTCGTGCATTTATGGCATCGGGTCGGTCGAAACCTATGGTGCGATGACCCAGGATTTGCACGCAGGGCAGCAGTATGACCAGCGCCAGATCATGGCCGATTTGATCGCGCAGGCCTATAAACGCAACGACGTGGGATTTCAGCGAGGGACGTTCCGCGTGCGCGGGGACAGTTTGGAAGTCTGGCCCGCCCACCTTGATGATCGCGCTTGGCGGCTGTCGTTCTTTGGTGAAGATCTGGAAAACATCGTGGAGTTTGACCCGCTGACGGGCGAGAAAACTGACACCTTTGAAAAGGTCCGGATCTACGCCAACTCGCACTATGTGACGCCCAAACCGACGATGCAGCAGGCGGTTATCCAGATCAAAAAGGAACTTCGCGTCCGACTGGATCAATTCGTGGCCGAGGGAAAACTGCTTGAGGCGCAACGCCTTGAACAGCGTACGAATTTCGATCTTGAGATGCTTGAGGCGACCGGTGTGTGCAACGGCATCGAGAACTATTCCCGCTATCTGACAGGTCGCGCACCGGGTGAGCCGCCGCCCACATTATTCGAATTTATCCCCGACAACGCGATTGTGTTTGCTGATGAAAGCCATGTGTCCGTGCCGCAAATTGGCGGCATGTATAAGGGCGACTTCCGCCGCAAGATGACGCTGGCCGAACACGGGTTTCGCCTGCCATCTTGCATGGATAACCGACCCTTGAAATTCGAGGAATGGGACGCCATGCGCCCGCAATCAGTGTTCGTGTCGGCGACGCCGTCCGCGTGGGAGATGGACCAGTCTGGCGGCGTGTTCGCCGAACAGATCATCCGCCCCACCGGCCTGCTTGACCCAATGATCGAAATTCGCCCCGTTGAGACCCAAGTCGATGACGTTATGGATGAAATCCGGCGCGTGACAGCAGCAGGCTATCGCACGTTGGTCACGACACTGACCAAACGCATGGCCGAAGACCTCACGGAATATCTGCACGAAAACGGTATCAAAGTGCGCTACATGCACAGCGATATCGACACGATTGAACGGATCGAAATCCTACGTGATTTGCGGCTTGGGGCGTTTGATGTGCTGATCGGGATTAACCTGTTGCGTGAAGGCTTGGACATTCCCGAATGCGGGCTTGTCGCTATTCTGGACGCCGACAAAGAAGGCTTCCTGCGCTCTGAAACCTCGCTGATCCAGACCATCGGGCGCGCCGCGCGCAATGTCGATGGCCGCGTGATCATGTATGCAGATCGGGTGACGGGCAGCATGGAACGCGCCCTTGGCGAAACAGACCGCCGCCGCGACAAACAGATCGCCTATAACGAGAAACACGGCATCACCCCGACAACCGTAAAAAAGAACGTCGAGGATATTCTGGCCGGCCTTTATAAAGGCGACGTCGACATGAACCGCGTCACGGCCAAAATCGACAAACCACTTGCCGGCGCAAACCTAAAAGCGGTGCTGGACGGGCTACGGACAGACATGCGCAAGGCTGCTGAAAACCTTGAGTTCGAGGAGGCCGCACGCCTGCGCGACGAAGTGAAGCGGCTTGAGACTGTGGAACTGACGATCGCCGACGACCCGCTGGCGCGGCAACAGGCGGTGGACAAGGCCGTGGACGCCGCGACGAAGATGAGTGGACGAAGCACGGCAGGAAGGCCGGGGCAACGTGGCGGAAAATCGCGGTATGGGGGAAAGAAGTAGTGTCTGCTGAAGCAGTGCAGCACTCTACCGCGCCGTCAGCCCCTCGCGCACATCAAGCGAGATCAGATCACCCTGAATACGGCCACGGATCATATAAGCGGCATCGCGCAGCTCGGGGAATTCTTCTTGCCAATCGCGGAATCGATCATTTGACACAATGGGTGCGCGCAATTTGCGGGCGGTGGCCAGCAACAGCGGGTCGGCGGGCGTGCCTTTGGGCGCGACATGAACTTGGGAATGCGGCAGTTTCAGCGCATTGGCCAAAGCCTCGGGTCCAACGTAGCGGTCCCCGAGCTTGTAACCCACATTCGCGTCAAACCAGATAACAGACAGCAAACCAACTTCCTCCAATTGGGCAATCACGGTTCGTAGGGTATCAAGTCGCGCTTCATCGCCCACCCAATGCATCACATTCGAACCATCTAAGACCGCATATTGTGGTTTGCGCCCAAACAAGCGGGCAATGCAGAAAACAAAGATCAGAATTGCAAAGACAGCAATTCCGAATGAAATGAAAACGTCGTATTCAACCATAGCGCGAGATTTAGCGCTTCGTGCAGGTCACGGCAAGCGCCGCCTCAAAACAGCGCCGCTACATCATACATTACCGGCTCGAACCCTTTGCACAGCGCACTGATCGCGCGGTTCCTTTCTCGCATTTCCGGCGTCCGCAGCATCGCCTGAAAATCCTCGCGCCGGTCCCATTGGGAATAGTTGGCAATGCGGGTCTGGGCGTCGTTCACATGCAACCCAGCGGCGATAAAGCCGGCTTGCTTGGATATACAGGCTTCGTAGGCATCGGTCAGCGCCTCAAGCAGATCCTCGCAGGTGCCCGGCGTGACCTCGAACGTGGTCAGCACGGTTTGGCCGGCGTCACCCTTTTTTATCGTCAGCATGGCATTCTCCTATTTCGCCCCAGCCTAGCGCATCACATGCACGGCACAAGGCGCATGGCGCACAACGCGCGCAGCAGTGGAGCCAAGGAAGAAGTCGGAAATGCCGGGCCGATGCGAGGCGATCACGATGCAGTCGACGTCATGCTCTTCGGCCCATTCCAGGATTGTGCGACCAGAATGCCCCTCAATAACAAGCCCTTGGGCGTTTTCCAATAGCGCAGCTTTTTCGGTCAGATCGCGGGCCAAGGCGACGCGGGTCTCGTCGCGAAACCCCGCAGGCATATAGGACATGGCATAGGACGGCACTTCGTCCATCACATGCAAAAGCGTAATCCGCCCACCCTCGGCGCTTAGGGTTTGGGCCAGCGCAATTGCGTCGTTCGGTTTGTGATCGGCGTCAAAGGCGATTGGGACAAGGATATTGCGGTACATAAGGATTCCCTCCGGTTATTGCGTCATGATAGGCGAGAAAACAAACAAGCGGTTTGATCTGCGTCATGTGCCCTTTTCACTGGGCAGCAATTGGCCCACCTTTGTCCACATGAAAACCGGATTGATCCTTGGGGCGGCCGTTTGGGCGACCGGCCCTTCGCCGACATTGCTGCGACGCACCCTGCGCGCGGCGCAGCTGTTTCATGACGGCGCGGTGACGGATTTGATATGCTGTGGTGGCCTTGGCAAACACCCCCCAAGCGAGGCGGCGATGATGCGTGACATCCTGATTGATGCCGGTGTCCCGAGCCATACAATCACGATCGAGGACCGCTCGACGACGACAGCTGAAAACATCGCCTTTGCCTTACCGCTGCTGGAAACGCGACATGTGGTCATCGTGACAGACTGGCATCACGGGCCACGCGCCCGGCTTGTGGCACGTCGTCTTGGGCTAACGGCGCAATCCGTCGCACCATCCCTGCGCGGGGCCAAGCCATTGGCCCAGATCAAAGCCACCCTGCGTGAGATTCCCGACTATATCGCCTATGCATTGCGCCTGCGGGGGTCGTGAAACGGGGCACGCGCGTGGCACCCCGTTTCCTGTGTTGTCGCTCTAAATCGGGCTATCCATCCGCACGCAACACCTTACTTTTCCCTTAACCGGCACCTTCCAAATCACCCGAAACTGCTTCTTATCAACGCTATATGCAGGCAAAATATGGGGCGCATCATAGACCGCAGCGTTGCTTACATCAGAGACCTGCCCATCGGGCACGCAGGCTTCGATCGTGCGCGCCCAGCCGCCGAATGGCAGGTGCGGTTGCGTGTCCACGATCCATGTCTGATCCGCGGTGGCTTGTTCATGCAGGACACTTAGCGGGTTGATCGTTTCGTCACGAACCCCGTGAAAAGAGTTGGCGCTGAAAACCACGTTACGCATCCGGTTGAAGTCCAGATCGGCATAGGTCGTATCCACGCTTTCGATCCGATCAATAAACCCGTTGATCGACCGAAACACATTGCCGACAACAGACAACCCGTGAATGAAATGCCCCACTCCGTACGGCTTGATCACGATCCAGTTGAACCAGTCGGCGACGTCGATGTTCATAAAGATATTGCCCGTGACCGACAGCCCACCAAACGAGAATTGCGCACCAAGAGCAGGGGTCGCATCGTGCTCGTTGGTCCATTCGATAAAGTTGTTATCGATGTAATTGCCCGCAATCGTCGACGCCACATTGGGCGTGGTAAAGACAATACCACCTTTACGCACACCGTCAGGTTGGCCGTCGCCGTGGAACCAGTGATTGCCCGTTATCAACGCACCCGAGCCGCTAAGCACGCAGAAATGCTCGAACAAAACAACACGATTGTCGCGAATTTTGATGTCATTGGCGTTGGCGTTGAACGCAAGGGTTGTTCGTTCGCTGACCGGCAAACTCTGCTCGTTTGACAAAAATTGGCAGCGATCAATCATCATTCCCTGACAGCCCTTGCCAATCGAGGTGATGCCGCGATCCTTGGGCTTGGTTATAAAGCAGTCGCGTAAATGAAACGTCAGGCCCTGCGGTGCCAGCATGATGCCGCTGGAAATGCCGTCGCACTGAAATTCGATGTCGTCCAGAATCAGCTGGCTCAGGTCGTCATAGCCGCTGAAATCCAGCAGGTATTTGAAGCGGGTAAAGGTAAAGCTTTGGGTTCCTTCGGCATCAAAAAGCGGGTTAGAAATCGTTATGGTCTGCGCGCCGATATTGACATCATTGACATAGATTTCGCGGCCCACGCCATTGCCTGTCACCAGCGATCCCTTGGCGATATTGGCAACATTGATGACACCCGTAAGAGTCGTCGCCGAACTGGCGGAATAGGTCGCCTGTGACGTCACAACTTCGTCGTCCCACGCGGGATTAGCGTTGGCATGGATTTGGCCGTTGCGAATGACACGGCGGATCGCAAAGGCCGTTTTCGTGCCCTCGGCTGCGAACATATCAATCGGGCCGTTCAGACCAATGCGGCGTCCCCCCAGATCAAGGCTTTCATGATCCGTGTAGTTTAGCAGCGCTTGATAAGCCTTACGGAATGCTTCTTCTTCATCACCAAAGGCATCCAGATAGGTGGCAAAATCAAAGTTTTTTTGAAATATAAGCCGCTTGTCCGCGGGCATCGTCACGGTGCCTTCAAAATGGACCTGGTTTTGAAACGTAACATTGCCGTTCAGGAAATACGTCCCCGCCGAAATCAGAACCTCGCGGCCCTGCGCATCAGAATCCGCCGCCTCAAAGGCCGCAGCATCGTCAGCTACCCCATCACCAATCGCGCCATAGTCGCGCACATCTACAACACCCAGCATGTCGCGAATAAAGACGTTGGTGATATCTTCGATGATAATATCATCGACGCGAACAATGCCGCCATTCGGACCCGTCAGATCAAGACCAAGGTGGCCATAAAGCGCATCCGCCCAAACCATGTCGACGCCGTTGCGCTGACCCGTCCCAATGATTGCACTGATCTCCACAACCTCGCCGTAGCCGGTCAGTTGCACTGCCGGTCCGGCCTCGACCAGACCGCCCACATGTGCACCGCCACCGGCTCCGGCCCACCCCGCTATGCGCACCGATGGCAGCGCGCCACCGACCGCCTTTACCTTTGCCGAGACTCGCAAATAACATCCCGGCAGAATGGTCGTTTCACCCATATAGCGCAGCATTGTCACCGACTGGCTTTTCAGGATCTCGATGCACCCGCCGAAATCTTGATCCGCGGGCGGCATCAACACCAGCCCATCCGTAATTGCCTTGTTCATAAGAACCCCTTTTTGCCGGCCAAACGGTCAAGGATCAAACCTCGCGCGCCGCCTTTGCATTCCAGACCGCAACCCGCGCAACATCGCGCAGATCAACCGCTGGAAGGGGTACCAATCAGGGGTAAACGCGGGCTTGGGGCACCGCGCGCAGGGTGCGCAAGGGGCGCAACAACCCTACGCTTTTTCTTCCAAAATAACATCCGTCGAAGGCTTCGGGTCGTCAGGAACCGGCTTCGGGCGCAGGCAGGATCTGCGCACCATCGATCTGCCACCCATCCGGCGTTTCGATCATCGCATAATCCAGAATATGCAGCCCGCCGCTTGCATCGCGCAGCATCACCTTTTGATACAAGCGCTCCGCAATCTCGCGCTGTTCAAGAAATCGTACATCGCGATTGTCAAAGACCATTGGATAGCCGCGCTGCACCATGACCCCGAAATTATCCGCGTCGCCGAACATGCCTTGGAGCATCGGGCTGGCAAATTGCCACGCGCCGTTAACATCACGGTCATTGAACGCATCAAGCTGGCTGCCAATGACGTCCTCAATGGACGCTCCTTGGGCCTTACCAACCTGCGCCAGCCCGAAAACCATTGCCAAAGCCAAGAAAAATCGCCGCATGATCCGTATCTTTCGTAGAATGAACCCTACGAAGGAGCGGATCATGCGGCGGTTTAGTTTCAAAATGCCTTAAGAAACCAGCTTACCAGCCAGTGCATCTTCGATCAGAGCTACGGTTTCATCGACACCGTAAAGTGCGATAAAACCGCCAAACCGCGGCCCTTGCGCAGCCCCAAGCAGCACCTCGTAAAGCGTGCTAAACCACGCCCGCAGCGGGTCAAATTCATGCGCTTTGCCAACGGCAAACACCATGCTTTGCAATTCCTCTGCATCCAATCCGCCGTCCCACGCCTTGAGACGCGCAAGCAAGTCTTCCAGCGCCACACGCTCGTGATCCTGCGCCAGTCGAAACACCTTATGCGGCTTCACAAAATCGTTGTAATAGCGCACGGCAAAGCCCGCAGCGGCATCCAGATCGGGGTTGTGTTCGGGCGAAGCATCCGGCGCATAACGCCCGATAAAGCCCCAAAGCGTTTCCTTGCTTTCCGCCCCCGACACGCTGGCAAGGTTCAGCAACATCGCAAACGGCACAACCATCGTCGAGGTCGGCACATTGTGTCCGTGAATATGAAACACTGGGTTATTAACCCGCGCATCCGTGTCCTGATCCGCGTAGGCGCGCAATTGCTGATGATATTCATCGACCGCCTTTGGGATCACATCGAAATGCATCCGTTTCGCCGTTTTGGGCTTCAGATACATGAAGTACGACAGGCTTTCGGATGACGCATATGTCAGCCATTCATCTATCGATACGCCGTTGCCGGTGGTCTTTGAAATTTTGTGGCCATCTGCGTCCAAGAACAGTTCATAGGTGAAATGCTCGGGCTTGCGGCCTCCTAGAATTTCGCAAATGCGATCGTAGATCGGCGTATTGGTGCTGTGATCCTTGCCGTACATCTCGAAATCGACGTCCAGTGCGGCCCAACGCGCGCCAAAATCCGGCTTCCACTGTAATTTCACATTGCCACCCGTCACGGGCAGCGTCCATTCCTTGCCGTCCTCGTCGTCAAACGTGATTGTGCCGTTTGCTGCATCCACATGCTTCATCGGGACATACAAGACGCGGCCGGTTTCCGGATGGATCGGCAGGAAAATGGAATAAGTCTCGCGGCGCTCGTCCCGTAGGGATTTCAGCATCACCGCCATGACATCGTCATAACGTTCCACGGCGCGCAAAAGCACCTCGTCAAATCGACCAGATGCATAATACTCGGTGGCAGAAATGAATTCGTATTCAAACCCAAACGTATCCAGAAACCGGCGCAGCATCGCGTTGTTATGATGGCCAAAGCTCTCAAACTCACCAAAGGGATCTGGCACTTTGGTCAGGGGCAGTTGCAAATACTGCTTCAAATTCTCAGGGTTGGGCACATTGCCCGGCACCTTGCGCATTCCGTCCACATCGTCGGAAAAACAAATCAGACGCGTCGGAGTATCGGAAATAATCTCGAAAGCGCGGCGCACCATCGTTGTGCGGCTCACTTCTCCAAAGGTGCCGATATGGGGCAGTCCCGACGGGCCATAGCCCGTTTCAAACAGCACATAGCCTTTTTCCGGCGGCGCCTTTTCATAACGTTTGAGGAGCTTGCGCGCTTCTTCAAAGGGCCATGCCTTGGACTTCATTCCAGCGTCGCGCAGATCGGACATTTTTAATCTCACTCTCAAATGGTCGCCCGCCATGGTGCGACATAGCGCACTCCCTATTGCGACATGGCGGAAGGGTCAATAAATGTCAGGGGTAACCAAAGGAGCGCCACCATGACAATCACGGCCGCCATGACCCCGCAAGACGCGCTAGCCGCCCTGATGATCGCGGTATCCGCATCGGATGAAAATATCCGCACGTCGGAATTGGTCAAGATTACCAACATCATTAATAACTTGCCGGTTTTTGCAGATTATGACGCCAACAACACCTCGCGGATCGCACAAACAGTGTTCGACCTGTTCGAACAGGAAGACGGGCTTGATGCGCTATTTGGCCTGATCCGTGCAGCTCTGCCAGACCGCCTGAACGAAACCGCTTATGCCCTGGCCTGCGATGTTGCTGCTGCTGACGGTGAAATTGCCGAACCCGAAGGCCGTATGCTGGAAGAAATTCGCTACGAGCTGAACATCGATCGTCTGCACGCCGCCGCAATTGAACGTGGATCGCGCGCGCGTCACATGACGCTTTAGCTTGCGTAAACCAGCCCCCAGCGTTGCAGCAGCCGCTGTTGCAATTGCTTGGCGCGTCCGTTCCATGCGCGTGATCCCTCGGGCACCTCGTCACCGCGCGTTTTTGCGGCCTCGCGCTGGTCAAGGTTGGCGGCAAAGATCGCAAAGGCCAGATCGACCCCGCCCGCCGTGCGCACATATCCCGCAAGGCAGCTGACAAAGTTGAGCGTGCCGGTTTTTGCCACAACTGTAGCGGGGTAGTCAGGCAAGGCGTTGCGGTCTTCGTCAACGATCGGAATGTCCTTGAGCATCGGTCGCAACGGCCCGCTTACCCCTGCTGACACCAACACTTGCACCATTTTCATCGCACTGATCCGCGAGGCATCGCTAAGCCCAGAATGGTCCGCGAACTGGGCCCGCACGCCGTGGGTGGCGGCCAGCCAGTTTCCCATTGCGCGGGCAGATGCGGCATGCGTCGTCAGCCCAGCACTGCCCGCCTGTGTGGCAGACAGTCCCGCAATCTCGGCTGTCAGGTTCGTTGAATACTGCAGCATATCTTGTAGGATATCGCTCAGCTCGGCGGAATTGTGGCTGACCAAAACCTCTCCGTCAGGCAGGTCCGTAATTTCTTCGGCCGCTGACAGCACGATTCCTTGCGAACGCGCCATAGTGGCGAACACGTCGCCCGCATAAAGTGCAGGTTTGCGCACCGGCAGCCAGCGCGCGCCGCCAGTGCCCAAAGCCGGTCGCGCAACGCTCCAATCGTCAAAGCTGCCGCCATCGGCATAGACATAGGTCGGTGCGTCACGGCGCTCCACACGCATCCGCGACATGCTAACGTCGGGGCGATACAATTCACTGCGCGCGTCCATCGTCACGCGGTAGTCGCTGCCTGATCGCGCCCATTCAAAATGTACACGGTTGAAATTCAGGTTCAGGCCGGACAGGGCCGGATTATAGCCAAGATGATCCAGCTGATCGGGCTCAATTTCGTTCACATAAGGCAATGCACCACCCCAAACCTGAAAGCTGCCACGCACTTCGCGCAGGCCGGTTTCTTTCAGCTTGGCGGCTATCTCGGCCAGATGATCGGTGGACAACGTCGGATCGCCTCCACCAGCCAATATCAAATTGCCATCTAAAATACCATCTGAAATAGGTCCATCAGCAATAATGCGCGTTTCGAACGCATGTTGTGATGACAACCGATCCAGCGCATAAAGCGCCGTTACAGCCTTGGCCACGCTTGCGGGTGGCAGTGGCAAAGCGCCGTCTGTGTCCTCAAGAATCGCGCCCGTGCGGGCATCGGCTACGACAAAGCCGACAGTTCCGCCAAGGTTGGCCTCGGCAATCATTTCTGCGGCAGATGCGCGGGCCAGCGGGGGGATATTACTTGCGGCCCTGATAGCGGCATTGTTGCGCGCGACGGGGCGCAATGACCGCAGCGGCGCATCCGCAATTGCCACACCAGCAACGGCCGACATTGCCCCACCCAAGAACGCGCGCCGAGACAAGGATTTCATCTTGTCACGCCCCATTACCATTTCCCGTCCATTCCCCGCGTGCACGGATCGCACTGGACGACGCCGCCGTCATCGGCAGGTTTACAAAACACCATTTGGGCGCATCAGAACGCCCCAACAATTCGGACGCACGCCCCTGCAATCGCGCGCCACGATAGATGCGCGCAGCCTTGGACATCCGCGCCGAAATCCGATCACCGGGACGGGCGATAACACCCACGGGAACCTGCGCCATAATGTCCTCCCAGTCCTGCCAGCGATGGAATTGCGCAAGATTATCCGCGCCCATCAGCCAGACAAACCGCGCGCCCACATATCGTGCGCGCAAGGCCGCGATCGTCTGCGCCGTATAGCGCGTGCCAAGCCGGTCTTCGATCCCTGTGACGGTTACTCGCGGGTGTTGCATCATCGCGCGTGCCGCTTGCAAGCGGTCATGCAGCGGCGCTGGACCGTGCCTTTTTAGCGGATTTGCCGGGCTAACCAACCACCAGACGCGGTCCAGCCCAAAACGTTGCAGGGCTGCTTTGGTGATATGCACATGCCCGCTATGGGCAGGGTCAAACGATCCTCCCAGCAGGCCAATGACCTGACCGGCACGCGCATAAGGAAAGTCAGACACCAAAGGCCCCTTGCATGGTTAACTGCGTCTTAGGATACATAGCGCACAAAGGCAAAGGCGCGACCGTCCGGTGCCCAACTTGTTACGTTTTTACTGCCCTGCCCGCCGTGCAGCTCGATCAATTGGCGCGACGCACCACCAGCCGCTGGCATGACCCGCAACGCCACGTCGAGACCCGCCGGATGCCCCTTTGTCCCTTCTGGGTAGGCCAGATAAACCACATGTTCACCGCAAGGCGAAGGATGGGGAAACCAGTTCGCCGCCGTGTCATCCGTCATGCGCTCGGGCGCGCCACCTTTGGCCGGAATACGCCACAGATCGACCGCGCCATCGCGTTCCCCGTTGAACCAAATCCACTGCCCGTCCGGCGTGTAATCCGGCCCGTCCACATGATCAAAGGCATCGGTCAGGCAGGACTCCGCGCCGCCCTCAACTCCGGTTACAAAAAGCCGGAACGGCCCCGCATCACGCCTGCCCACATAGGCAAGTGTTGCGCCATCGGGCGACCAACCGTGCCAGTAGGACGGTACATTGTGCGTCACGCGAACATGCACGCCACCCGTCACCGGCAACGTATAAATGCACGACCCTTCTGTTTGCGCCTTATCCGAAACAACCAGCCGCGTCCCACAAGGCGAAATCCCGTGGTCATTATTGCAATCGGTCGCCGCGCCGGTGTCAATCAGAACCAGTTCGGGCGCGTCCAAATCAACGCGAAACAACCGCCCGCCGCCATTAACGACCAAATAACCATCGCGGTGCCAATTGGGCGGCTCGATATGGCCCGCATGAGCCAAGACACCTGTCACATGACCGTCCAGATCACTGATGCAAAGTTCCGATATCATCCCGGCGCCTAGCTACCCTTGTCCGAGGACTTGGCCCAAAGGTTGACCTTTTCTTCATCGGCATATTCGTCAATCAGCGCCAGTTCTTGCGCACCAAATTCAAGGTTCGCGACCGCGCCCACACAATCTATCACCTGTTCCGGTCGGCTTGCACCGATCAGCGCAGTCGTAATGCCGCCTTCACGCAGCACCCATGCAATCGCCATCTGAGCAAGGGTTTGACCACGCGCTTCGGCGATCTCGTTGAGCTTGCGGATGTTGCCCATCGCGCGCTCGGACAGAAGCCCCTGATCTAGCGACTTGTGCTGGGCGGCGCGACTGTCAGCGGGCACACCTTTAAGATACTTGTTGGTCAGCATCCCTTGGGCCAACGGCGTGAACGCAATTGACCCAATACCCAGTTCCGTGAGCGTTTCCTTCAGTCCGTCCCGTTCCACCCAGCGATTCAGCATATTATAAGACGGCTGATGGATCAGGCAGGGTGTGCCAAGATCGCGCAGGATCGCCGCCGCCTCGCGGGTGCGCTGCGCATTATAGGACGAAATCCCAGCATAGAGCGCGCGCCCCGAACGCACGATATAATCCAGCGCGCCCATGGTTTCTTCCAATGGTGTGTCAGGGTCAAAGCGGTGCGAATAGAAGATATCGACGTAGTCTAGCCCCATCCGTTTCAGCGACTGATCACAGGACGCCACCAGATACTTGCGGCTCCCCCACTCCCCGTAGGGACCGTTCCACATTTCGTAACCCGCCTTCGAACTGATGATCATCTCGTCGCGGTAGGGCTTGAAATCTTCGGCCATTATCGACCCAAACGCATGTTCAGCCGATCCAGCGGGCGGGCCATAATTGTTCGCCAAATCAAAATGCGTAATCCCGTGATCGAACGCCGTACGGCAAATGGCCTGCTTGGTTTCATGCGGTGTGTCATGGCCGAAATTGTGCCAGAGCCCCAGAGAGACCGCAGGCAGTTTCACCCCCGATTTACCGCAACGGCGGTAGGTCATCTTTTCGTAGCGATTAGCAGCGGCAATGTAAGTCATGCGACTCTCCTCATATGCGTTGATCCATTTCGGCATTTGCAAGGGCCAGTGTCAAACCCCCGATTGCCCCTGCCCCATTGCCCAGCTATCTAGGCCCAAACCGAACGCACGAGAGGACCAAACCATGGCCAGCTATCAATACGTCTATTTCATGGACGGCGTGTCCAAGACCTACCCCGGTGGCAAGAAGGTGTTCGAGAACGTCCGCCTGAACTTTCTGCCCGGCGTGAAAATCGGCGTGGTCGGTGTGAACGGCACAGGTAAATCCACGTTGATGCGGATCATGGCCGGTCAGGACAAGGAATTTCAGGGCGAGGCTTGGGCCGCCGAAGGCGCGACCGTCGGCTATCTGCCGCAAGAACCGGAGCTGGATGCCACGCTGAGCGTGCGCGAAAACGTCATGCTGGGTGTGGCTGCGAAGAAGGCCATTCTGGATCGCTATAACGAATTAGCGATGAACTATTCTGACGAAACCGCCGATGAAATGGCGCAATTGCAAGACGAGATCGACGCGCAGAACCTTTGGGATCTGGACGCACAAATTGACGTCAGCATGGAGGCCCTGCGCTGCCCCGCTGATGATGCAGATGTCACCACGCTTTCGGGCGGTGAAAAACGCCGTGTCGCCCTGTGCAAACTGCTGCTTGATGCGCCTGACATGCTGTTGCTTGACGAACCGACCAACCACCTCGACGCGGAAACAATCGCATGGCTGCAACAGCACCTCATTGATTACAAAGGCACAATTCTGATCGTTACGCACGATCGTTATTTCCTAGACGCGATCACAAGCTGGATTCTAGAACTTGATCGTGGGTCGGGCATCCCGCACGAAGGCAACTATTCCTCATGGCTTGAGGCCAAGGCAAAGCGTCTGGGCAAAGAGGCGAAAGAGGACAAATCCAAGCAAAAAACGCTGGAACGCGAACTTGAATGGATGCGCCAAGGCGCCAAGGCCCGTCAGGCAAAATCCAAGGCGCGGATCACGGCCTATAACGACCTTGCCAACCAGTCCGAGCGTGAAAAAATGGGCCGTGCCCAGATCATCATTCCCAACGGTCAACGCCTTGGCAACAAGGTGATCGAGGTGAATGGCATCTCCAAACACATGGGCGACAAGCTGTTGATCGAAAACCTTTCGTTTGAACTGCCCCCCGGCGGGATCGTCGGCGTAATCGGCCCCAACGGCGCTGGTAAATCAACGCTGTTTTCCATGCTGACAGGCCAGTCCGAGCCGGACTCCGGCACGATCGAACTGGGCGATACGGTGCAACTGTCCTACGTCGATCAGTCCCGTGATGATCTGGACGCAAACGCGACCGTCTGGGAAGAAATCTCCTCGGGCGGCGAAATCATCCAGCTGGGTGACGCGCAAATGAACTCGCGCGCCTACTGCTCGGCGTTCAACTTCAAGGGCGGGGATCAGCAAAAGAAACTCGGCATCCTGTCAGGCGGCGAACGAAACCGCGTGCACATGGCGAAACTGCTGAAATCGGGCGGCAACGTGCTGCTGCTTGACGAACCAACCAACGACCTCGACGTCGAAACCCTGCGCGCGCTCGAAGACGCCCTCGTCGACTTTGCAGGCTGCGCCGTTGTCATCTCCCACGACCGCTTCTTCCTCGACCGGATTTGCACACACATCTTGGCTTTCGAAGGCGAAGGCCATGTGGAATTCTTCAACGGCAACTTTGAAGACTACGAACAGGACAAAAAGCGCCGCTTGGGTTCTGACGCGATGGAGCCGAAACGGATGAAGCATAAGAAGTTTGTGAGGTAGGTCAAGGATCAAAAGGGCTTATTTCTATGATCTCACATCGACGTAAGTTCGTGTTCGTTCATGTCAGCAAAACGGGTGGACAAAGTGTGCGTAAAGCTTTGCGCCCGTTTGCGCTAACGACTGCACAACGGCTCGTGCAGTATGTTGATACACGGACGCTGCGATACGATCCCTTTGGCATCAATCAGGCTGGCAGTCACCCCAACGTTGCTAAGCTCAAGAGCGCACTTGGCGATGAAGTCTTCGATTCTTACTATTCGTTCAGTTTCGTGAGAAACCTCTGGAGCAGGCTGCTGTCATACTATTACTTCATGAAAATACGCCCACGTTCTGAAAAACACGAAGCCGCAATGACGTTGGATTTCAACGATTTTATCAACACCACGATCCAAGACGCGCCACTGCGCGGTCAATCATCAATCCTATTGGACGCAGACGGCAAGTCCCTGGTCAATTTCATCGGTCGATTTGAAACGCTCGCCACAGACTTTGGTCACGTTTGTGAGACTTTGGGCTGCGGATGCACACTCCCGCATAAGAACAAGACCAAACATGGTGACTTCAGGACCGCATACAATCAAAGCTCCGTCGATATTGTCAGTCGGCTTTATGCAAACGACATAAAGTTTTTCAACTATAATTTTGAATAGCCGCAACGCGGGTTTTTGCGTTGTCACGCGCCGTGGGCCTGACCACCTGCGCGATAGGTCCTGAACGTATCACGGCGAAGCAATTACTGGAAACCAGTAGAATCGACTTAGGGAGAATTCATTGAAACCGCACAGAATAAAGCGCAAGGCGCCTGCTCCGTTGCATTGCAAATTGCCGTTCGACCTTTAGGATCTAACTATGCTTGGCTTAATCCCATCTAAACTTCGCTGGCAGCTTGCGCGAAAGGTGGCGTGGGCCCGCTATCATCGTGACGCTGCGCGGGGACACCCAAAGGCGCTTGCGCAGTTCAAAAGAAAACTCGGATACGATGCGGACCTCACAGCGCCCCGCTCGCATAACGAGCGGATTCTGACACGAAAGCTGTTCGATCACGATCCGCGGTTCGTAACCGTGTCCGACAAAGTCGCTGTGCGCGGATTTATCGACGACGTCCTTGGGGCCGGACAGGCTGACAGATTGTGCGTGCCCATATTGGCCCAAGTTGATAGTTTCGGGGACCTGCCAAAAGCGATCTGGTCGCAAGACGTCATCTTGAAATGCACCCACGGCAGCGCGATGAACTGCATTGTCAAAGCGGGCGACGAGGCCGCTCGCAAAACGGCGAAACAGCGCATCGGTAAATGGCTTGGCCGCGTCCATGCAATCTGGCGGTTCGAGTGGAGTTACATCGACCTACTGCCGACACTTATCGCCGAGCCATTGCTGAACACGTTACAAATGAGCGATCTAAAGCTCTACTGCTACGATGGAACGGTGCGGTTCATGTATGCCACAGGCATCGGAGAGACACAGTCAACATCCGCCCTTCTGACGCCGGACTGGGAGTATCTTGAAATCGAAATGGCGGGTTGCCCGACCGTGCGTTTCGACCGGCCGAGCGCGCTTGACGACATCGTAAAAATCGCGACCCGGCTTGGCGCAGGGTTTGATACAATCCGGATCGACTTCCTTATGGCGCAAGACCGGTTCTATCTGGGTGAGCTCACGGTTTGCGACGCCAGCGGCTTGGGCCAATTTCGCAGCAAGGACGAAGATGATTTTTTTGGCCAGCATTGGCGGCAACCTCATCTGCAAAAGCAAATGGCTGGTTAAATCTGACACGCCGACTTGGCGGCCTTTCCCTCGCGGGATTTGCGCGCACACCTTGGCATTCCAAGTAGACAGACATATTGAACGATCCCACGATGACTTCGGGGAAGACGAAACCAAAAAGCGACGTCTTGCGGCGGATGTGATGGAGCCAAAACGGATGATGCAGAAGAAGTTTGTGCGATGAGCGCCGCCGACGAGGGTCAACATCTCCCCTATGATGCCGCTGCACTAGACGCGTTTTGGATGCCGGGGCGCGACAGTGGCATCTATCGGTTGGGGCCTGCTACGCCTCCTTGGACAAAGTCGCCGTGCGGAACTGTCGCAAGCTGCACGATAACCAATTCGCCGCGCATCACGCGCCTTTGGAATCGGGGGTAGGACGAGCTTTTGCGCGACCGTTGGTTTACCTCTCCGGTTGAAACCGCTGTGGGGCCCGCCGTCGTGGAAAACCTCGCAGTGCGTGACTCGCACCTGTCGGTAAATGGCAAATGGCTTACCACTGGCCCTGCCGGGGCGCGGCTACTTGGCGCGGTGGGACGGGCGGCTAAACGCGCCCGCGGAAAACCGGCGGCTGTTGAGGAGCTTAATGCGTTCTTTTCCGAGGCGTCGAAAAATACGCAAGATTTGCCGCTTTGGGATGCAGACATTTCTGGCCTCGATTTCGTCATCGAAGCGCGAAACCTGAAGAACTACTTCCATTTCGTACGCGAGACTTTCGCCATACTATCCCTGATTGCTGAGCTCAAAAATTTCACTGGCCGTATCGTCATCGTTGCCAAGGATCGTGATGTTCCGGCTTTCGTGCAGGCTCATATCGCGGCGATTTTCCCTGAATTGGAAGACCGGATCGTGGTTGAACAGGCCCCAGCCAGGTTCAAGCGCGCGCTGATCGCACACTACAGTGACACCAGCTATGTCCACGACCGCGGCAACTGGATTGATGGGTTGATCCCCGCCCATCAAGATCTTTCCGATGGTCAGGTCGGCACGAACCTCGCCCGGATTATCTACCTGAATTCTTTTCAGCGCAGCTTGCGGACACTGCGTGAGGCCGCGTTCAAACGCATAGAAGGCATGTCATTTGATTACCTTCCCAAGCGCTTTTGGGTTAGTCGGCGGGCAGGTCAGGGCAACGACCGCACGATCGAAAACGAAGGCCAGATTTTGCGCCAATTGGCCCCGTTGGGCTTTCGGCAGATACTTTTCGAAGACCTGTCACCGCTCGAACAGGTTGGCATCATGCGCGATGCGGACATGATGGTGTCCTATCATGGCGCTGGATTCACCAACATGCTGTATGCGGGATCGCAGGCCCGCATAATTGAACTGGGCACGCTGCAAACTGCGCGTCAGCGGCTAGATGATTTTGCGGCCTTCGTACATGTTTCCCGAGCGGACTATACTGTTGCGGTCGCGGATTTTCCCGAGGAGTTTGGCACATCGATTCCGCCGATGCGTGGCCATGGCATCTATTCCGTTCGCATGTCCGAAGCAGCAATTGCAAACCTCGTCGGGCTGATCCAGTCGTTCTAAATTCTGACCTGCCCCCCGGTAATCCCCCCATTTATGGGGCTGTTTGAAACTAGAGCTACGCGGCCATTTTAT
>CALAGN010000139.1 GCA_937891785.1 uncultured Octadecabacter sp. | reverse complement strand
GTGTCAAGCAACACAGTCTCGGTCCAATCTGCCCAGCGGATCGACCCAAAAAGCAGCGTGTCTGCGGCAATGCCCGTTTGGAAATCAAGATTAACGGACTGAGGCATCGTCGTTATCAAATCGCCAACTGAGCCCGCCAATTCGAAGTCGATCGCGCTCGAATAAGTCAATGCGATCCGCATTGCGATGTCAGGGCGCTCGTATGCGGCACCAATAACATAACCCACGCCGCTATCGGCCGAATAATCAGACGCATAGGGTTGTTCTGCCGCCGCCAGATTGACGCTACCTTCAGCGGTCACGTGGCGAATGCCGCCATGCACACTAAAGCTGTCGTTGATCTTGTAACGGCCCACAACAGTAATTCCGGTCGAGTTTACTTCAGCGGTCGAACCATCCAGCGGATAGCCCGGCGAATCGTAATCCACATTCGCGCCAAACGGTTGGTCCAAAATGATAGCGACCGAGGCTTGGTCATTGATGTCGGTCTTAAGGCCCATCCCGAACGTTGTATAAGTGGGGGCCATATTGCCAGAACCCGTACCAAGGAGCGTACCTGTGACGCTTGGTGAAATTGAACCAAAGCTCAGCTCGACATAGTTGCCGTCTTCGAAGATCGCGGTGATAGGCTGACCGGACCGGTCGATGCCGCCTGCGGATACTATTGTGGTGGTTGCAAGCAAGGCTGCGCCTGCTGTCATAAACTTGTTCATTATCTCTTCCCTGTGTGATGCGCTGCGGTCGCGCAATCCTCGTCCCTGACATCACCCTTTAGAACGATATAATAATCGGTCAATTCCTGACGCAGCGTCAAAGTGTTCTTCGCGTCTTAGCGTTACATTTGGGTTACTACGGGTGCCGGGGCTGACCAAAGCGGATATTAAGGTAATTTCCAGTAAAAATCAGCACTGCGCCGACGAAAATTAGCGGATCAAGCGCCTCGCTGTAAAACAGCGCGCCAACCACAGCAATCACCGGCAGGCGGACAAAATCGATTGGCATCACAACGCTGGCAGGGGCAATCCGCAACGCTGACGTCAGGCAGAAGTGCGCCAGTAGCCCAGCGCAACCGATCAGCACAAGCCAGGGCAGGGTTTGCGCCGAGGGCAGCGCAATATCACCGTCATATCCAGCACAGATCAGCCCAAAGACGGCCTGCATCGCTGTGAGATAGAACAGGATGCAGGTGATCGATTCCGTGCGGGTCAATCGCCGCGTCAGGATCGCCGACACAGCAAACCCGATCGCGCAAAGTGCGGCAGCAAATAGCCCCGCATTCAATGGCGAAGCACCGGGTTGCGCGACAATCAGGATGCCGACAAATCCGATCAGCGCAGCTGTCACACCGATCCGTGTCAGCCTTTCGCCCAGCAACAGCGGCGAAAGCATGATCACCCACAGCGGTGTGGTGAATTCCAGCGCGAAAACCTGCGCAAGTGGAATGACGGTCAGCGCAAAGAACCACAGGTTCTGCCCCGAGAAATGCGCCATGTTGCGAATCAGATGTATGCCAAGATGGCGGCGCGAAATCTGGGGCAAGGT
This sequence comes from uncultured Octadecabacter sp., assembly GCA_937891785.1. Taxonomy (GTDB): domain Bacteria; phylum Pseudomonadota; class Alphaproteobacteria; order Rhodobacterales; family Rhodobacteraceae; genus SW4. Next base: position 12,446 of record CALAGN010000139.1, on the reverse strand, counting down.
GCCGGCAGTCCGCGCCACGATCAGCACAATCGTCAGGCCAAACAGGCTGCGGTAGGTCATTATCTCGAATGTATCGAGATCAAAACTTACGGCGCGACCAGCCACGGCCATGGCCGTAAATGACGCGATTGCACCAGTCATCCATATTGCTGCACGCAGTGTTGCCGACATTTGGTGCCTCCCGACCTGTTTGGCCGATTTTGCACAGCGCGCGGCCGAGTTAAAGGCAAACGTAAGAAAGGCGAGAAAAAGAATACCGGCAAACACCGCGACATAGTTGCTAAGCTGTTTATATAAAAAATTTTCAACATGGCATTTGCCGCAACGCTTGCCGGTCAGCCGCATCAAGTGCTCACAGTCGTGACATCCAAATATCCGCTATTGGCAGAATTGTCCAAATATCGGAGCTTAAAAAATAGCCCTATAGAACGCGTGAAGTAAACCTGATCAAAGGGTTAACATGCAAAAATGGCGCTTTGATCCTGTCAAATGGGGTAGGTCGTTTGGCGCGGCCGGTTTTCGTGCATGGCTGGCGATACTTACGTCAAACTGAGCCGTGAGCGGGTTACTCCCACTCAATCGTGCCAGGAGGTTTGCTGGTGATATCGTAGGTCACACGATTGATGCCCTGCACTTCGTTGATGATCCGCGTGGCGGTTTCACCAAGGAAATCATGGGTGAACGGATAGTAATCCGCCGTCATCCCATCGACAGATGTCACCGCGCGCAGGGCGCAGGCGAAATCATAGGTACGGCTATCGCCCATCACGCCAACCGTGCGGACCGGCAAGATTACCACGAAAGCTTGCCAGATTTCATCGTAAAGGCCGTGCTTGCGAATCTGGTCGATATAAACCGCATCAGCCTTGCGCAGAATCGCCAGTTTTTCGTGGGTAATCTCTCCGGGGCAGCGGATTGCCAGACCCGGACCGGGGAACGGGTGGCGGCCGATGAATGATGCAGGCAGGCCTAATTCGTGGCCCAGTGCGCGCACTTCGTCTTTGAACAGCTCGCGCAGCGGTTCGATCAGCTTCATGCCCATCTTTTCTGGCAGGCCACCGACGTTATGGTGCGACTTGATCGTCACCGACGGACCACCGGAAAATGACACGGATTCAATTACGTCGGGATAAAGCGTGCCCTGCGCCAGAAACTCTGCGCCGTCGATTTCGTTGGCGTATTTCTGGAACACGTCGATGAACAGACGGCCAATGATTTTGCGTTTGGTTTCGGGATCGCTTTGGCCGTCGAGTTCACCAAGGAACAAGTCCTGTTCGTCCGCGTGGATCAGCGGCATGTTGTAGTGATCGCGAAACATGGTGACGACTTCTTCGGCCTCGTTGAGGCGCAGCAACCCGTGGTCGACAAACACACAAGTCAGCTGATCACCGATCGCTTCGTGCAATAGCACGGCGGCCACGGAACTATCGACGCCGCCCGACAACCCGCAGATGACCTTTTTGTCGCCCACTTCGTCGCGAATTTTGCGGATCGCTTCTTCGCGGTAGGCTCCCATGGTCCAGTCGCCGGTAAAGCCCGCGTCGCGGATGAAGTTTTCATATAAGGTCGCGCCGTTCGGGGTGTGATGCACCTCAGGGTGGAACTGCACGGCGTAAAAGCGACGCTCCAGATCAGCGGTGATCGCAAAGGGCGCGTTGGGTGATGTGCCGTAAACCGCAAATCCGGGGGCTATGGCGGACACGTGGTCGCCGTGGCTCATCCAGACCTGCTCGCGCTCTTCAAGGAACCAGCCGTTCAATAAATCAATGCGCTGCACGTCAGGCGTAACATAAGCGCGGCCAAATTCGGCGGTGCCATGGCCACGTTCAACCGTGCCACCCAACATATGCATCATCACCTGTTGGCCGTAGCAAATCCCAAGGATCGGCACGCCGAGGTCAAACACGCTTGCGGGTGGGCGCGGCGACTTGTCGTCAATCACGCTTGCGGGACCACCGGAAAATATCACCGCCTTGGGCGCAAAGTCCGTCAGAAATGCATCTGTGACGTTCTGATAGGGGTGAATTTCGCAATAGACGTTGAGTTCGCGCAGTCGCCGCGCGATCAGCTGCGTCACTTGGCTACCAAAGTCGATGATAAGAAGACGGTCGTGATTGAGATTATCCATAACGCCTCGTAAATCGGTCAGCGGGTGTGCGCAAGATGCCCCGACCTTGCGCAATGTCGCTTTTGCGCCCCATGCGCCGCAAACCCCCGCAGGGCGGCCCGCGCGCGCGTGTAGATTTCAAGCCAACAGATTCTTATTGGGTGATCGCCATGACCGACGAAACAGCACAAACAGCTACCCTACCACGGCGTGGACGCGGGGGTGGCGGGGCCGCCCGGCGCGCCGAGCGCACGGCTGTGTCGGTTGAAACGGCCAAGTATATCCAGCGCAATATCCCCAACTATGAAATTCTGACGGAAGAGGCCTTGGATGTGATCCAAGCCAACGCCGAACAGATTTTGGAAGAAATCGGTGTGGCCTTTGTCGACAACCCCGCAGCACTTGAGCGTTGGAAGGCGGCTGGTGCCGAGGTGACAGGCGAGCGCGTGCGTATTCCCAAGGGTTTGGCGCGCAAGCTGTGCGAAACCGCCCCCGCGACCTTCACGCAACATGCCCGCAATCCTGAACGCTCGGTTGAAATTGGCGGTAAGAACCTTGTGCTTGCGCCGGTTTACGGTCCGCCATTTGTGCGCGATGCCGAGGGCGGGCGTCGCTACGCTACCATCGCCGATTTTCAGAAATTCGTAAAACTCGGCTATATGTCGAAATGGCTGCACCATTCGGGCGGCACGGTGTGCGAACCCACCGATGTGCCCGTGAACAAGCGGCATCTGGACATGTTGCTGGCGCATATGACGCTGTCGGACAAGCCGTTCATGGGATCTGTGACCGAACCCGAACGCGCTCAAGATAGCATCGAGATGTGCGAGATCCTGTTTGGCAAAGACTTTGTGCGCGACAACACCGTTTTGGTGAACCTGATAAACATCAACTCGCCGATGACGTTTGATTCGACGATGATGGGCGCTTTGGAGATTTATGCCGCCCATAATCAAGCTTGCATCATTTCGCCGTTTATCGTCGGCGGGGCCATGGCGCCAGTATCCGTTGCCGGCACGCTGACGCAGGTGCTTGCCGAATTGCTGGCCGGCGTTGCCTATAGCCAGCTGATCCGCGCCGGTGCGCCGGTGATCATGGGGGCTTTTGTAACCTCGATCGACATGAACAGTGGCGCGCCGACCTTTGGCACGCCTGAGGCGGCACATATCACCTATGGCGTTGGCCAGTTGGCCCGCCGTTTAGGACTGCCTTATCGCAGTGCGGGATCGTTTTGCGGATCAAAGCTGCCAGATGCGCAGGCCGCTTATGAAACCGCCAACAGCCTGAATATGGGCCTGCTCGCGGGTGTAAATTTCATGCTGCATGCTTGCGGCTGGCTCGAAGGCGGCCTTGTTGCCAGCTTTGAGAAATTCGTGATGGACGCCGACCAGTTGGGCACGCTGCATCATCTAGCCAGAGGTGTCGATATGTCCGAGGACGCCCAAGCGTTGGACGCGATCCGCGAAGTCGGGCCGGGCGGGCATTACCTTGGTTGTGCCCACACGCAGGCAAATTTTAAGTCGGCATTCTGGCGCTCAGATTTGTTTGATTACAAACCTTTCGAGACATGGGACGAGGAGGGCGCGCGCGATACGCAGGCGCTTGCCAGTATCCTCGTGCAAAAGCTGGTCGATACCTACCAGCAGCCCACCCTTGATCCCGAAATCCACGCGGCTCTATTGGCCTATGTCGACGCGAAAAAGGCAGCGATGCCCGACAGCTTTATGTAACCCGATCTGCCTGTGGCACGAGTTGCACAGGCACCGGACGCGAGGTCGCGCGGACAATGCGGGCCTCGCCCATAAGGGCGATCAACAGATCAAGATGGCGCGCGATGCCATATTCGGCCTGTTTGGCGACACACTGCGCATTCATGGCCGATTCGAGGTCGAGCAGCCGCACAATGGCCTCGGCGGGGCGCGGCAGGTGTTCGGCGCGTAATACGCGGCGCAAATGCCGTTCGCGATCATACTCATCAACCCCGTGGCGCGCTGCATTGACCAATAGTTTCGGGCGCTCCAGCGCACCGATCATCCCCAAAACGTCCATCATTTGCATCATCCCTTTGTTTCCAATCTGTGGACTATTGCACAATCTATGCGGGTGTTGCGTGTGGACAAATAGTTAAGAACGCAGGCGTTAGGATTGTTTATCATTTAGAAACAATGATGAACAAACTGCTCATTGTTAACAAATCGGAAACAATTGCAATCTTAGGTTGTTGATAGCTTGCGAAAGCGCGTGACACGAAATGCGCGCGTCATGGGGATAAAATGCGGTCTGAACTGTTTCTTCACACCGCGCGGGGGATGCCCGACTGGGTGCCGCAGCCCGTGCGCCATTATATTGACCATACCGCTGCGGGCGCATCAATTCGTGCACTTGCCCGCGCCGCAGATTGCCATGCAAGCACTGTGTTGCGACAGGTGCGCCGGATTGAAAACCGGCGTGACGACCCGTTGGTCGACGCGGCCCTTCGTGCACTGACCGATTTGAACAAGGCAGACCCGACGCAACATCGACAGGAGCCTTGCCAGATGACCCATGCCCGCAGCCACCCTCGCACACAAGAAAATCTAGAACACGAACGCATCGCCGCAGAGTGCACCCGCGCGCTGCGCCGTCTTGTGGAAACCGGCGCTGTCTTGGCCGTGGCCCAAGACATGGAAATGGCCGTTGTCGTGCCCGACGCGCCGGATGGCACCACGACCCGTACTGCTGTTGTCGGGCAGGACGTGGCGCAAGCGCTTGCGCTGAACGACTGGATTGTGACCGATTGTCCCGATGCGCGTGTGGTTAAATATCGTGTGACGGCGGCGGGGCGCAATGCGTTGCGCGGCTTTATGGCGCACGAAGAAAACCGCGCCATCGGCATGGGGGAAACTGCGGCGTCGTTTGATCATGCATCCTCGGGCGGGATGCGCAGCCCGATCGCCCCGGCGGAAAGCCCGCTCAATGGATTGGCGCGGCGGCGCGACAAAGACGGCAAACCGTTTTTGTCCAGTGATCTGGTGCGCGCTGGTGAACGCCTGCGCGAGGATTTCGAACTTGCCCAGATGGGGCCGCGCGTCACCCAAGACTGGGATAGTTTCCTGACGGCAGGCACGGATCGCCCAAGAGCGACTGGCATGTCGGGCAATTCACCTGCGGCGGCTGATGCCCGCGTTAAGGCAGCCCTGGCCGATCTTGGCCCCGGTCTGGCCGATATTGCCCTGCGGTGCTGCTGTTTCCTTGAGGGGATGGAAACCACAGAAAAGCACATGGGCTGGTCGGCGCGATCGGGCAAGATCGTGCTGCGGATCGCCTTGCAACGCTTGCGGGTGCATTACCATTCCTTGGGACATGCGGGCGCGATGATCGGTTAGCCGCCGACCAGCCAGCCGACGAAAAACGCCACGGCGGCACAGATGATTCCCACGGCCATCGTTTCGGTTAGGGTGCGTGCCAATCGCTCGCCGGTGGCGCTCCAGCGCAGAGACCCAAGGGCCGCCAGTGCGGCAAGCGTGGCCGTGACGGATATCCAGAATGTCGTGGGGGTCGGCGCAAGGATAAAATACGGCACCAACGGGACCACCCCGAAGACCACAAACGACAGGAACGTGAAACTGCCATTGATCGCAGGCGTGTCGTCACGCGGGTCGGGCTGACCAAACTCATAGGTCATCATCAGATCGGCCACTGCTTCGGGGTGATCCCCGAGGGCGGCGGCGGTCTGGGCTGCCGTGTCGGCTGGCAGGCCGCGTTCTTGCAGGATTTGCTGTAATTCGTGTAATTCCTGTGCAGGATCATCGTGCAGGGCGCGCAGTTCAGTGGCGCGGCGCGCATGATACATATCGCGCGCGGCGCGCCCTGACAGGAATTCTCCTAGTCCCATCGACACGCCATCGGCGAAAAGGTTCGCCAGTCCAAACACAAGCACGGCCAAACCGCCGATTTGTGCAACGCCATCACCGCCAGCACCTGCGAAACCCGCAACAATCGCAAAGGTCGTGACAATCCCGTCGTTGCCGCCATAGACGATCTGGCGCAGATATTCTTGCACCGGCGTTTGTTTGTGCATGTCGCGACGGTGGGTTGTCCAAACAATCGGCATCGATAAGTTCCTTAGCTGTGCTTCGACTATGCGCCAAAACGAAACACGGCGCCACTGGGGCGCCCTGTCACATCCAGGTTGCTGCAAAAGCTAGCCAAGCGCGGCGCGAACACCATCCCCGCAGGCCTTTCTGATCTGGTCATAGTGACCCAAAGCGCGGTCGATGATCGCGTTGGGCACATCCGATGCTATGCGGTTCTGTGACCTTGCAGCGAGCCCGCGCCGCGGACGAATACGCATATAATTGTACGGTGATTGCGCGGGGCGCATGGCGGCATTGTGCCTCTTGGGCTTGCCGCGTAACTGTCCTAGTGTAAATAAAGCAGACGTTGACGTGGGAGGAGCCTCGATATGCGTGATCTGAAAATTCCGGCACAGCGCCACCCTGAAAAGCAGCGCCGCCCGGATAATGCGCAGCCCAAGAAACCTGACTGGATCAGGGTCAAGGCTCCCGGGGGTGCTGGCTATGCCCAAACCGCCAAGATCATCCGTGAAAACAAGCTGACTACTGTCTGCGAAGAAGCGGGTTGCCCCAACGTGGGCGAATGTTGGTCACAAGGCCACGCGACGATGATGATCATGGGCGAGGTCTGCACGCGTGCCTGCACGTTCTGTAATATCGCGACGGGTAAACCGCCCGAGGATCTGGATATTTTTGAACCCGGCCGTGTTGCCGATGCGGTCAAAAAGCTGGGGTTGAAACATGTGGTCATCACATCCGTGGACCGCGATGATGTGCTGGATGGCGGGGCGGAACATTTTGCCCAGACGATCCGCGCGATCCGCAAACAAGCGCCCGCCACGACGATTGAAATCCTGACGCCTGACTTTATTCGCTGCGATCCAAAGGTGCTGGAAATCGTCGTTGAAGCGCGCCCCGATGTGTTCAACCACAATCTTGAAACCGTGCCCGGCCTTTACCCCGAAGTACGCCCCGGCGCGCGTTATTTCCATTCGCTGCGCCTGTTGCAGCGCGTCAAGGAACTTGACCCGACCATGTTTACCAAATCGGGCATTATGGTTGGCCTTGGCGAAGACAAACAGGGCGTGACCCAAGTCATGGAAGACATGCGCGCCGCCGACATCGATTTCCTGACGATAGGTCAATACTTGCAGCCAACCCCGAAACACCACGCGGTAGACCGGTTTGTGACGCCCGAGGAATTCAAGACCTATGAAAAGACCGCCTATAACAAGGGGTTCCTGATGGTCTCGGCCACGCCACTAACGCGGTCCAGCTATCATGCAGGTGATGATTTCGCGCGGTTGCGGGAAAACCGGATGAAAAAGCTGGGTAATTAACCCAAGCTACATAATCCGTGGTCGATTGCTGAGGGGAAGGGACATCCAGTCGGGAAAACCGATCCACCGTTCGACCCCTGCGATCACCAGACAAATCGCGATGATCGATAGCACCAAAATGACCCGCTTTTCACTAGGCGGGCGTTTGGCCAGACGGGCCATTCGCACCAGGTGGCGCAGTTCAAGCATTTATGAACCGAACCTTGCCGATAAAGGGCAGATTGCGATTACGTTGGGCGTAGTCAATGCCATAGCCCACCACAAATTCGTCTGGAATTTCAAAGCCTAACCAGTCGGCTTTATAGTCAACTTCGCGCCGCGTGGGTTTATCCAGCAGGGCAATTGATTTCAGGCGCGTAGGTTTTTTCGTGAGCAGGTAATCCGTTACATGCGCCAGCGTGTGGCCCGTGTCGATAATGTCTTCGACAACCAGCACATCGCGCCCTTCGATCTGGCCACGCAGGTCTTTGAAAATGCGCACTTCGCGGCTGGATTGCATGCCGTCGCCGTAAGATGACGCCTCAAGAAAATCGACCTCGACGGGGAGGTCCAATTCGCGCACCAGATCGGCAATAAACACGAACGATCCGCGCAGCAGGCCGACGACAACCAATTTGTTGGTGCCTTTGAATTCGTCCTGAATCTCTCGGGCAAGGTCTTCGATCCGAGCGGCGATGGACTTCGCACTGATCATTTCGTCGATTACATAAGAGGAATGATCTGGGGAAGACATATGGGACCTTTGCGTTGCACTGATGCCAAGACTTACGCCATTTTCGCCTGCCTTTGGCAAGGTAAAGTCGCGGATCATTTGTCGCAAGCAGCGCAGCGGTGCTTGAATCCCCCAGCGTTTTGGCTGACATGCGAAGGGCACAATACGGAAATCCAATGCCAAATCACGCCGAAACCCGCAGCATGCCGTACACCGCCGACCAGATGTATGCGCTTGTCGCCGATGTGGGGCGCTATCCGGAATTTCTGCCGTGGACAGCAGCGGCGCGGATCAGATCGACCACGGATCAGGGTGATCACACGGCGATGCTGGCTGATCTGGTGGTCAGTTTTAAGGTGTTTCGCGAAAAATTTGGCAGCCGGGTGACGCTGTGGCCCGCACAGCACCGGATCGACACGGCCTATATTGACGGGCCGTTCAAATATCTGGAAAGCACCTGGATTTTCACCGCCAACGACACGGGCTGCCATGTGTCGTTCACAGTTGATTTCGAGTTTCGCAACCGCCTGCTGCAAGGTGCGGCGGGTATGTTCTTTAACGAGGCCATGCAGCGGATCGTGCGCGCCTTTGAAAGCCGCGCAGCGGATCTTTACGGCTGATCCGCTACATTATTAACTTAGCTATTCATGTCATAGGCACGTTCGCCATGCACGCTCAGGTCTAGGCCGATGGCCTCGGATTCCTCGTCGGCGCGCATTGGCGTGATTGCTTTGACGATAAAGATCAAGGCGACCGTGACGACCGTAGTAAAGGCCCCAACAATCGCGAGTCCCCCCAGTTGTGCCGTCCATGTGCCGATACCAAAGACCGCGATCATGATCGTGCCGAAAATCCCGCCAATGCCATGCACAGCAAAGACATCAAGCGTGTCGTCGATATGAAAGCGGTTGCGGATCAGCGTCACTGCCTCTTGGCACAGGATGCCAGCAACGGTGCCGATCGCCAATGCTTCGACTGGGCCGACAAAACCGGAGGCGGGCGTGATACTGGCCAGACCCGCAATCGTTCCCGTGACCAGACCCACAAGCGAGGCGCGCCCAAACTTTATTTTTTCCCAAACCGCCCATGACAGCGATGCCGCCGCCGCTGACAAATGCGTGACGGTAATCGCCATGGCCGCGCCACCGTCAGCTGCCAGTTGCGAGCCGCCATTAAAGCCGAACCAGCCGACCCAAAGCATCGCAGCACCAATCATCACCATGCCCGGATTATGTGGCGGGGTGGTCTTGTTGCGTCGTGGCCCAAGAAAGACCGCCAAAATCAGCGCCGCCAATCCGGCCGTTTCATGCACAACGATGCCCCCCGCGAAATCCTTGACCCCGACTGCGCCGAAAATGCCGCCATCCGAAAGAAACCCGCCGCCCCATATCCAATGCACGACAGGGGCGTAGCACAGCAGCATCCACAGGCCGGAAAACAGCAACACAAAGCCAAAGCCGATCCGTTCCACATAAGAGCCGACGATCAGCGCAGGGGTGATGATCGCGAATGTCATCTGGAAGGCAAAGAACAACACCTCGGGCAGGGTGCCCGATAGTGTATCAGCTGTAATGCCATTGAGCAGCACCTTGTCCAAGCCGCCCCAGAACCCGCTGGTGCCGCTGCCAAATGCGATGGAATAGCCCGCAACCAGCCAAAGCACCGACATCAGGCAGGCTATGGCATAGCATTGCATAAACACGCTCAGCACGTTGCGCGCGCGCACGAGCCCGCCATAAAACAGCGCCAAGCCCGGCAATGTCATGAAAAGCACCAGTGCTGTCGCGACCATAATCCATGCGGTGTCAGCTGCGTTCATTCTCTTTTCCCCTTTGGGTTTTCCCGTTGGGGTCTTGGGACATGAAAAACGCCACAGATGAAGGCCGGGGCTAAGAAATCCCGCCAAAAATGCAGGCAGTTTGCAAAATGCCCGATTATCAGGCGGTTTAGCCGGGCACTGCTGGTGATTTGGGCGCTGCGCGATCTACGGCATCTTGTAGCAGGCCCAGCGCATGGTCTGTCGCTGCCGCGCGCACCGCTTTGCGGCCTAATGCGCCAAATTCAACCGTATGGGCAGTTGCGCCAGCCATATCTGCCAGCCCGAAACACACGAGGCCCTCGGGTTTGTGATCCGACCCACCCGGTCCCGCGATGCCCGTGACTGACACGGCAATATCAGCGCGCGACTGCGACAGCGCACCCTGCGCCATTTGCGCCGCGACTTGTTGGGATACCGCGCCATGCGCGTCCAATGTGGCTTGGGTAACGCCCAGCATCGCACCCTTGGCGGCATTGCTATAGGTCACAAAGCCGCGCTCGAACACGTCCGAACTACCGGCAATTTCCGTAAGTGCCGCCGCCACAAGCCCGCCTGTGCAGCTTTCTGCCGTTGTAATCATCAGCCCCTTGGCGCGGGCCGTGTCCAAAAGGGCTGCGACACTCACATCAAGACCTGATGATAGATCGAGGCCAGCGAGACGACACCAATTGCCGCAAAGACGCCTGCGATTACATCATCCAGCATCACGCCGGTTGCATCATTGCGCTGATCCGCCTTGCCGACAAATCCCGGCTTGGTGATGTCGAACCACCGAAACAGCACAAACGCGGCGATCCAACCGGGCCAAAGCGTAAACAGCGTCACTCCCATCATTTGCGCGCCGTAGATCACCGGCAGCAGGGCGATCCACTGGCCGACGACTTCGTCGATGACAACCTCGGACGGGTCGTGGTCGTCCTTGCCTGCGGTGAATAATTTGGTGGCGTAATAGCCTTTGATGTAAGCTGCTGGAATCGCCAAAGCAAACAGCCAGAACCCGCCGATCATGTAGATCGCCCAAGCCATCGGCAGGGCCACAAGCGAGCCCCAAGTGCCCGGTGCCGGTTTCAAGTGGCCCACATAAAACACTGTCGCTGTGATATGTGCCCACCAGTCTTTCATGTTGGTTTTCATGTCTTCACCAATGTTGTTGTGGCCATTGCCGCAATCCCTTCGCCGCGTCCTGTAAACCCAAGGCGTTCGGACGTTGTCGCCTTGACGCTGACGCGGTCCACGTCCAGCCCTGTGATATCAGCCACCATTGCGCGCATTGCGCCCGCATGTGGGCCTATTTTGGGAAATTCGCAGATCAGCGTGCAGTCAATATGGGTGATCGTGAACCCCATGTCGCGGGCCAATCCAGCCGCATGGCGCAAGAACACATGGCTCTCGCAGCCTTTCCATTGTGGATCACTGGGTGGGAAATGCTGGCCGATATCGCCGCGCGCAAGTGCGCCGTAAATCGCATCGGTAATCGTGTGCAGGCCCACATCGGCGTCCGAATGCCCCTGAAGGCCGCGGCTGTGCGGGATCGCAACGCCACACAGCATCACATGGTCCCCGTCCCCGAAGCGATGCACGTCAAAGCCGTTGCCAGTGCGAATATCCATGCCTTGTCCCATCAGTTTGTCCGCGCGGGCGAAATCGGCCGGTTGCGTGATCTTGAAGTTATCGTCGTCGCCCGCAACAATCGCCACATCAAGTCCTGCGGCGCGGGCAACTTCGACGTCATCAGCTGCTTGGCCTTCAAAGACCCTGTGCGCGCTATGGATCGCATCAAAATGAAAACCCTGCGGCGTTTGTGCGCGATATAATCCGCTGCGATCATGGGTGCCCGTCACCAGATCATCATAGCCCGTCCATAGCGCATCCGTTACGGCCACCCCAGGGGCTGCACCGCGGTGATCCCCAAGGGCCGCGATAACGCGCGTGATCAGATCCGCGCTCACCAAGGGGCGGGCGGCGTCGTGTATCAGCACATAATCGGGCGGGTCGTTTGCAAGGGCCGCTAGCCCCGCGCACACTGATGCATCGCGGGTCGCGCCGCCAACAACGGCGCGCTGGCCCAGATCAGCGGCGCGGTGCATGTCATCGCTGTGCATGACCAGCAGGATATCGTCCACATACGGCTCAAAGGCGCGGATCGTATGTGCCAATACCGGCGCACCACGCATTATTTGCCATTGCTTCGGCAGATCACCGCCTGCGCGGGTGCCCCGTCCGGCGGCAACAATAATGGCAGTCGTGCGCATGGCAATTGGCCCCTTCACTTGGGGTCGGTTGTAGCTAGCGGGCGCGCCAAGGGAAAGTGCCCTGCCGTTGATGCGTAAATTTTAGGCAATGTCTGTTTTGCCCCATCTTATGCCCCACGTTTCGTTGCTATCGCCTGCCAAGCGGCGTAAATCAAAGAAAC
>CALAGN010000138.1 GCA_937891785.1 uncultured Octadecabacter sp. | reverse complement strand
ATATAGGCGGAGCGGTCATTCGCTGCGGGAAGCATCAAGGAGAGAGATGCGGACGGAGCTGCCGTTCAAGCGGTCGGATCAAATGTCCGCATCCGAATATCATTGTTCAATCAGCCCTATGCACTGATGCTGCAAAGCAGCCGGGCTTTGCGTTGTGCAAGTGGACATATGCAACGTTTTTCTGCTCAAAAACCTCATTGAGTTTGTCCGCGACTTCGGCACCTCGCACAACATCGGCGTCAATCATCATATGGTACTGATCGAAGCACCGAACAGAAATGATCCTTGATCGAATGACGTCCGGGACCTCGTTGGCCCGAATCCGGGCATTCGTCGCATTCTGCCGCACGAAGATTGCATGGCTTGCGCGATAAGGACTGTTGTGGGGCTGATGCGCGTAATTGAGCAGGATCACGGTTTCGCCGACTTCGGCGTCTTGCATGCTGACGCGACACGGCGTTCCCGGCTTTGAGGTAACAATCTGCCGACAAGCTTGCCGCGCTTCCAGTTCAGCATCTGTCAGCGTAAAAAGGTCCGCGAACTGTTCCGCTGGAAGAGAGTGGATTTGAAATCCCATACCAGGCTATCTCCTCTGTTGTGGTGGATTTCATTTCTATCGCGTGTGCCGACAACGCCGCGACCCGTTTCATGCGCATTTCCCTGCGAAGCCGACGTTTGTCTTGGCCGCAGCATCGGTGAGAGTGGGCTCTGACCCGCCATCCGCCGCAGGATGTACGAAGGTCCGCAGTGGGACGTTCGTGTGCTTCAGCCAACTTGTACAGCTTCACCAAACACCACCTCCGTCTGATCCCTCCAGGGCAAAGCGGCGCATTCCGTAATCTCCATCAGCGTCACGGCTGTGACCTCGCGTTTATAGACCAGCCGCTTCAGCACCTCCGGCGCGAGATAGGCCATCCTCGAAACCGGCAACGACAGCTACCGCTTCAAGGCCAGTTCAGAAGCTGCAAAGAAAACCACAAAGGAGGCCAACATATTGACCAAAGCATAGCTACCGATACATAACGACGAGCGGGTCAAATCTCGGTGACAATACCGGGTCAGTTCTCAGTGACATTCAACAATCGGAGCTCTGGCTGGCTGCGCGGGCCTCTCGTTCTGCGCGCTTGCGGGCGTAGTAGGGCTCCATCTTAGACGGACCCCCAGGTGGGCGTCGCCCCGTCTTCACGTAACCATTCTTAGCACTGACTGGCTTTACCTTCGGCTTTGGTGCCGGTTTGTCCTGTTCAGCTTTGATATGTTCCAGAACAGCGCTGAGCCGTTTGTTCTCTGTAATTGCCGCGTGGGTGATCTTGCGCTCGGGGTTGAGGATCGAATGGGGCAGAACAACGCCTTTGGCCCGTACCTGAATGCGCCCGCAGCCATACTCATAGACGTCAACGTATTTGCCAACGAGGCCGCGCGTCAGATCGTTGATCTCCAGCTTGATGCGTTTGCGATCATACTTCAGCATGAGATCTTTGGTGACATGACGCTTGTCGCGCAAACAGAAGACTTCGCTTAGTCGATCCGGTTCGATGTTGAGCGCGCGATGCAGGTCGTTTGGCTTGGCAGGGGCCTTTGCAAACTTGCTGTTAAAGCGCTCCGTGAACGCCAGCAGGAACGCGTTGCCTTCATCCATTTTTGAGATGCCCGCAAGGCGCAGTTCTTTCACCAGCCGGTCCTGCAACGTCCGGTTCGCACGCTCGACGCGGCCCTTCGCTTGAGAGCTGTTTGCGCAGAGAATCTCGATGTTTAGCTCGGCCAAGGCGCGCCCAAACTGCGTCATACCCGTCATATGTTGGCTGGGCTTTGCGACACGGAACACTGTGTGTTTGTCACTGTAAAACGCAACGGGGCGACCGTGTTTAAGTAGGTAGCTCTCTAGCGCGCTGAAATAACTGAACGTGCTTTCCGATTGAACAAATCGCAGCTCCATTAACATGCTGGTCGCGTCATCAATGAAGACGAGAAGAGTGCAGGGTGGGCCGCGATCCTCGAACCAGCGATGATCCGACCCGTCGATTTGAACCAACTCTCCAAAGCATTCTCGTCGTGATCTGGGCTGATGAAATGTCCGCCGTTGTTTGCGCGAGAGCCATAGACCGTCATCGACCATCCACTTGCGCAGCGTCTCGCGCGAGACCTTGAAGCCGTGATGTTGCGCCAGCATCTCAGCCGCCAGCGTGGGCCCAAAATCTGCGTAGTTCTCTTTGACCAGAGCCAAGACATAGTCGCGCTTTGCCCTGTGGATCTTATTGTTTGGAGTTTTGCCGCGTGCTTTGTGGCGGATCGCAGGCGCGCCTTCGGTTCGGTATCGCTTCAGCAACCGAAACATTTGCCGCTTCGTGATGCCCAACAAGTTCGCGCCGTTCTGAACACTCAAACGTCCATCATCAACCTGCGCCAACATCTCAATGCGATTTAACTCGCGCTCACTCATCATCACCCATCCCATGTCCAATCTCCCTTTGTTCATTTGAACAAGAGAGTGACATTCCTGAATTGCACAGGGGTGACATTATCGCTTTGCGGCTACAACCGACATATCGCATAAGGTTCATTATGTTAAATTCTGATTTAGATATCCCAGATACAATCTGGTAACACTTGGTAGGGCACAGGGCCTTAGCGGCGCCACGCCAACGTTTAACGCTCAAATCATTTTACAATCATCGGGCAGAAGTGAGTCAGGAATATTCTGATAGCAGACTGGCCTCAGAAACCTTCGGATCGCCATTGTTCCAACAGAGGTCGCGCCAAAATTGGTGGACGCCGGATACGGCCCGCCATGAACCATCGTATCGCTGACTTCGACGCCCGTCGGAAAACCGTTTGCCAGAATGCGTCCGGCTTTTTGTTCCACAATTGGCATGAGCCGCTGACCAAGGTCACGATCACCGTCGTCAAGATGCAAAGTGACGGTCAGTTGACCGTGCAGAGATTGTGCCAAGGCTATCATTTCATCTTCGCCCTTAACTCTGACCACAAGGCCAAGCGGACCGAAGACTTCTTCAGCCAAACCAGCGTCGGCCATCCAAGCTTCGCCGCTGGTCTCGTAAAGATACGGTGCCGCATTGCGGCCATCGCAAGAACTGGCGACAACCTCATCAACAGTGTCTGACTTGGCGACGCGCGCCTGTCCGTCGCGGTACGCTTTTGCAATGCCCTCCGTCAGCATTGTTTGCGGCGCAGAGTCCGTCAACGTAGTCTTTGTCGCCGCTATAAATGCGTCGGCGTCCTTGCCATCAATCACAACTGCAATTCCGGGATTGGTGCAGAACTGCCCTGCTCCCATCGTCAAAGATCCGGCCCAATCCGTACCGATATCAGCCGCACGTGCGGACATGGCGGCAGGCAACAGAAACATAGGGTTTACGGACCCGAGTTCACCAAAAAACGGGATCGGTTCGGAACGCTGCGCACATTCATCGAAGAGCGCCCGACCACCGCCAAGCGAACCAGTGAAACCAACGGCACGGATCGCGGGATGGCGCACGAGAGCCTGCCCCACGGACCGGTCACCACCCTGCACAAGGCTAAAAACTCCTGCGGGCATTTTGCAGTCCTTAATGGCGGCATCAATTGCTTGCGCGACAAGTTCCGCAGTCCCGGGATGCGCGCTGTGGCCCTTGACAACAACTGGACAACCCGCAGCCAGAGCCGACGTGGTGTCACCACCCGCCGTCGAAAATGCGAGAGGAAAGTTAGAGGCACCAAACACGGCGACAGGTCCGATAGGGCGCTGCATCATACGCAAGTCCGGTCGGGGTAGTGGGCTGCGATCCGGCAGTGCTTTATCGTGCCGCCGGTCGAGGTAATCGCCCTTGCGGATGTGATCGGCGAATAAACGCAACTGGCCGGTGGTGCGTCCACGCTCCCCCGTCAGGCGCGCTTCAGGCAGGCCTGTTTCATCGCTGCCTATAATAGTAATCTCGTCGCCGCGCTTGTCGATTTCGTCAGCGATCGTTTCCAGAAAAATTGCGCGTTCGTCACGCGATGTTACGGCGTACTTTGCGAACGCGTCCTGCGCAGCGGTACATGCGCGATCCACCAGCGCGGGGGTGCCAACTGCAAAGTTGTGCGCGTTTTCCGAAACAGGTTCGGACGCAAACGTCGTTTCGCCGTTCAACCATTCGCCTGCGATCAAGTGTTTGCCGGTGATCATATAAATCGTCCTTTTGTTGATTTGAGCGCATCGGACTACGCGAGAGACAGCCGAGGTTACTTTCCCCAGCGCAAAACAATCGGGTCAAGCAGTGTCAGTAATTCCAGCAGGCCCGCCTTCGTGTCGGGATGCAGCTGTTTTAGAGGATGGCGCACGCGGTCCGATTTGATCACGCCGCCTTCTTTCATGGCCACCTTGCAGGCCCGCAAACCGCATTGACGGTTTTCAAAGTTGATAGTCGGCAGAACGTGTTGCCATTGGGAAAGCGCATCAACGCGCCGCCCTTCACGGTGGGCAACCACAATGGAACGGATAAGATCGGGGATCAGTGCGCTGGTCATAGTTCCGGTAGCACCGGCGTCTAAATCCGCCATTAGCGTAATCGCCTCCTCGCCGTCGAACGGTCCTTTGATTGCGGCGCCGCCCTGTGCGATCAGCGTGCGCAGTTTGGCAGCAGCGAAGGGGACTTCGATCTTGAAATACTGAACCAGTGGCACTTTTGCGCAGAGTTCAACCAACAAGGACACCGACAGTTCCACGCCAGACAGTGGCGCATCCTGCACCATGATGGGCAGGTCAGCGGCTTTGGCCACGGCATCAAAGTGTTCGATAATTTCGGTGGGGCCAGCGCCAAATCGCCCATGATAGGGAGGCATCATCATCAGCATACTTGCCCCCATCTGCGCCGCCTCTTTGCCGCGCGCCGCAGCGATGTCAGTCGAAAAGTGCGAGGTCGTAACGATCACAGGAACGCGGGCCGCCACATGCTCAAGACTTTGACGGGTCAGCGTGCTGCGTTCTTCATCGGTCAGCAAAAACTGTTCTGAATAATTTGCAAGGATACAGATACCGTCGACACCCTGGTCGATCATGCAGTCAAGCACGCGCTTGTTACCTTCGTAGTCCACTGATCCATCTTCATGAAACGGCACAGGGGCAACCGGCATGATGCCGGAGTATGGTGAACTCATGGTTCTGATCTCCATTAGATGTTTTTATAGATAACAGCGGTTTCGCGTCCGCCTGCCGCGATTGAGGCTTCTGCGGCTTCGATGATTGCAATGGCGTCGGCGGCCTCTTGCAGACCTGACAGCGGCTTGGTGCCTTTCGCAATTGCGTCTTCGGCAAAGAACCGCAGCTCTTCGGTAAATCCGTCAAGGTAGTCGGGAAACCCGTAACCCGGCCCGCGTGTGTCATCGAATACGGCCCCGTTCCACGAATGAACAACGCCGCCTTTACTGCCAAGGATTTTGTAAACCACCGTCCATGGGTCCGAAGTAGGATCGGATGCTGCAAAGCTGCACCAGAGGTTCGCCAGCACATCGTCGGGCATCCGGCATGTGATGCTGACCATATCTTCACAGGTCAGTTTTTCGTAATGAACGCTGGATGCAACGGTCGACACAGTCTTGGGGCGGCCCAGAAGATAGACCAGTGAATAGGCGTGATGTACGCAGACTTCGCGCAGGACACCGCCGTAGCGTTGTGCAAGGTCTTCGCCATGAAAGATGTTATAAAGGATCCACATGGATGCGATCTGCCCGAACGCACCCTGTTCAACCAAGCGTTGAGCGCGGGTCACGGCGGGGTGATAGATATAGTTGTGGGCAGGCATACAGACGCAACCCGCCTTGCGTGCTGCCGCATCCAGTGCGGCAAGCTGTTCATGCGTTTCAGCGATCGGTTTTTCGACCAGAACGTGTTTACCGGCCGCAAGGCAGGCCAACGCCACGTCCACATGGGTATGATTAGGCGACAGGACGGCGACGGCATCAACATCGGGCGAAGCAAGCAACGCCTCGGGGCTATCAAACGCCTGCCCACCCAGTTCGTTTGCAACAGTTTTGCAGCGGTCGCCATCAGGGTCATAGACGCCGGCAAAATGTACCGATGGAGTTGCGTTGACCGCGTGGCCATGTGGACCGGCCACAATGCCCGCGCCCCAGAATGCCATTCCCAAACTCATGACCACACCGCCTTTGCGCGATCCAGCTGATCTTGGGGAATGCGGTAGAAATCAATGGCATTTTGGCCAAATATCCGCGCTGTGGCTGTTCCATCCAGCTTTCCGGCAAGGCAGGTGCGCAGCGCGTTCACGACCTCGCCATATTCGGCGGCAAGGCGGCACACCGGCCAATCGCTCCCGAACATCAGGCGGTCAGCCCCGAATACGTTCCACACATGATCAACATAGGGCGCAAGATCGGCGGGCCGCCATTTGGCGTGTTCGGCCTCTGTGACCATGCCGGACAATTTGCACATCATGCCGGGGATGTTGGCCATGGCCTGCATATCGTCACGCCACGGGTCCAGATCGCCCGTCGCAATCGGCGGTTTGGAAACATGATCGACAAGCGCGCGAAGTCCGGGCACCCGCGCGCAGGCCTTTGCGGCATGGTGCAAATGGCGCGGGAATGTCAGAAATTCAAAGGCGACGTCGCGGTCTGCTACGACTTTCAGCGCGTTTAATACTTTGGGGCGCAATATCCATTCGTCGTCATCAAGATCCTGTAGCATAGGGCGCAAGCCGATAAAGAACGGGTTGGCGTGGTAACGATCCAGCAGCGCGGCAAAATCATCCGCTTCCATATCAAGCCAGCCAACAACCCCTAGCACGAAATCTGTTCGCACTGCGATATCAAGCAGATAGTCGGTTTCCGCGACGGTTTGGGCCGCCTGCACAAGAACCGTTCCGACGACGCCAGCCTTGCGCAGGTGCGGTTTCAGATCATTGGGTCCATAGGGTTGTGCCAGCACCGGAACATCATCCGACATCCAGTGGTAATCCCCCCGCTCGGGGGCCCAGAAGTGGTGATGTGCATCGATGATCATAACGGCCCCCTAGTGTGCGACAATCAGTTTGGTCAGTTCTTCAATGGTCGTATCCGCCTTGGTCACATCGGCGATCTTGCGCCCGTGCGCCATGACGACAAATCGGTCACAGACCTGAAACGCATGATACAGGTTATGTGTCACAAACACCGAACTGACCCCTTCTTCGCGCAGATCGACCATGTATTTCAGGACATTCTCGGTTTCGCGTACTGAAAGCGCACTGGTGGGTTCATCCAGCAAAAGAATTTTGGACCGAAAATGCACGGCCCGCGCGATGGCGACGGCCTGCATCTGACCACCGGACAATCCGCCCACCTCGGCCTCGGGGTCGTCAACGCCGGTGATCTCGACGCCCTTGCGCAGGATATCAACGGTCGTGTCGCGCATTTCGCGGCGGCGCAAAAACCCGAACCGATTGCACAGCTCGCGCGCCAGATACATATTGCGCCAGATTGACATCGGCCCGACAAGCGCGATGTCCTGATAGATCGTTTCGATCCCCAACTTGGCGGAATCCTGACGGTTGCGAATGTCGGTGGGGGTGCCGTCAGCCTCAATGTCGCCCGTCGTGCGGTCGACAACACCCGACAGGATCTTGATCAAGGTGGATTTTCCGGCGCCGTTGTCCCCCAGCAGGCCCAGAACCTCATTCTGGTTCACATGCAGGTCTACGTCACTCAGCGCTTCGGTGCGGCCATAGGTCTTGCCAATGCCGCGCAGGTTCAAAAGTGGTGCGGTATTTGTATCAAGTGGCATAATCAGCCCCTCCTGTTCATGACGCCGTTGGCGATGACCGCGGCAACAAGGACCAGACCGATGAACGCATCAAGGTAATAGCCGGGTGCGCCAATCAAAAGCAGCACGTTTTGCACGGTGTAAATCAGCGTTGCCCCCGCAAACACGCCAAGCGCCGACCCGCGACCACCCGTCAGGGCAATGCCGCCAATGACGCAGGCCGCAATTGCCTGAAGTTCAAGCCCCTGCCCCTGGATCGGCGATACGGAATTAACCCGCGTGGTGCTGACGATGCCCGACATGGCGGCCATGAAGCCAGCCGCGCCAAAGGCGAACATCTTGGTTTTGAACACGTTGACACCGATGGCGTTTGCGGCACCGCGATTGCCCCCGACCGACAGCACGTGATTGCCGATCCGGTGCCACGACAGCAGCAACCATGCTGCAATAACAAAGCCAAGAAACCACAGGAACTGCGCCTGCAGGAAACCGATCTGTCCTGTCAGCAAACTATCGAACCACGGCTCGGGTCGAAACGGCATCGTCGCCGTGCCGGATGCGTAAAGGATAACGCCACGCAGGATCATCATCGTGCCGAGCGTGACAATGAAAGACGGTATCGCAAAAGTTAGCGTCAGGAACCCGTTCACCAGTCCAATGGCAACCCCGATGGCCAGCGCGGCCATGACGCAAAAGACGACGGGCACGCCAGCGGCATAAAATGCCGCCATCGTCAGGCCTGCCAGTGTGAATGTGGCCCCGACAGACAGGTCGAATTCACCTGCAATCATAAGGATGGCCACGCCCACGGCAATAAAACCGATCTGCGGGATCGCCCGCAGCAGCGTTTTCATATTCAATCCGGAAAGATACCGGAAATCGTCAGGGTAGAGCAGGCCACCAATGATACAAGCGGCCTGCACAAGCACGAGGATAATGACGATATTGGCCGCCGGATCGCGTCGGAACGCAGACCAAATCGTCCCCAGTTTGTTACCCGAAGTTTCGGGTTGTTGGGCTGGTATGTGTGTGTCGGTCATTATGCGTCACTTTCCTGGTGCAGATATCAACGAACAGTATCGGCGAAATCGAGCACAACCTGCGCGTTCGATTGGTCGATAATTGCGGCACCTGTGTTCACCGTCATCGGGACCAGCCCGTAGGTGTCTGCAAAGTGAAGTTGCACGACCGTCAGGTAGCCCTGATAGAATGGCTGTTGGTCGACAGTTGCAATAGTTCGTCCGTCCAGAATGTTCTGAATGATCGCTTTCGAAAGGTCGAATCCGGCCGCCGGAATATCCATTCCCGCTTCTTCGATCGCATCGGGTGCGACTTCTGTAGGAAGCCCGCCCAAGCCAATGACGCCTTTAGTGTCTGGATTGGCTATCAGATATTGCGTCAGTTTCGTGAGCGTATCTTCAAGCCCGATTGCGCCGGTTCCGATCACCTCGCAGGTTGCCCCAACTTCTTCGAGCGCGCGGATAACACCTGCGCCACGGTCAATCGCGTAAGTGGCATCGGGGTGTTCGACTGGACATACAAGGCCGTCCCCCTCGACGATGCCCGCTTCCATAATCATGGTCTGACCGATTGCATAACCCGCAACTTCGAAATCCTGACCGACGAACGCCATACGACCGTTGCCATCAGCACCTTCGGAATCATCAACGTTGAATGATACAACCGGAATGCCGGCGTCACGGGCATCTGAAACGATCCCGTCGTAAGCGTCATCAACATTCAACACGAGGCCGATACCAGCAGTTCCTCGCGCCATCGCCGCCTCGACAAGAGTGTTCTGTTGCACTGGATCATCCGCCGCGAACTGGATGTTCACTTCGACGCCAATGTCCTCGCCGGCTTCTTCAGCGCCAGCCACAACCTTTGCCCAGAACGGATTTCCGGTAGTTCCGTAGATGATCATGTCGATACTATCGGCAAGCGCAGCACTCCCGCCGCCGAAAGCACCCAGTGCGGCAAGTGCACCTCCTGCAAACAAGCTCCGGTTCATAGTCGTTCCTCCCATTGAATTTGATTTCCGTGATTCACTCGTATTGCATTTTCTTTCTGTATGCAATAATCATTTATAAACGAATGTCGTCTCACCGTAATTTCGTATAATTTAACCTAAGAGGCCCTTATGGCTAAGATCGAACGCGTTGAGTTAATCAGCTTTGCATACAAAACGCAGAATGTTCATATGGACAGTGGTGGCTTTGACACCGTCTATGTTCCCGGCAGGGAACTTGACTGGTCAAAATATGCCATCCGGATCACCGATTCTGACGGCGCAACGGGCAGTTATGTTATGCAATGGGGCGGCACGCCAATGGCGTATGCACAAACGCGCCTGCTTGCATCGCGGCTTCCGGGGCGGGACGCGAATCACCGCGAACAGATCTTTGATGATTTCAAACGTGCATTGCGGCAATACGACCATATGGGGCACGGCGCGATAGATATCGCTCTTTGGGATCTTTTGGGCCAAAAAACCGGCATGTCGATCTCGGATCTTTTGGGAGGCTATCGCAAACGGCTGCCCGCCTATGCATCGTCTATGCACGGCGACAGAAACGGTGGTCTCTCCTCTCCTGCTGATTACGTCGAGTTTGCACAGCGCTGTCACGCGTTGGGCTATCGCGCCTTCAAAGCGCATGGCTGGTGCGAAGGAAACTTGCCCGAAGAAGGCGACCTTGTGCTATCGCTGGGGCGTGAAGTCGGGTCCAAACTGACGCTGATGCTTGACCCTGCATGCCACATCCGCACGCTGTCGGATGCTGTCCGGTTGGGCAAGGCCTGTGATGAAGCGGGCTTCATGTGGTACGAGGATCCCTTCCGCGACACTGGCGTAAGCCTTCACGCCCACCAAATGCTGCGCGCCGCAATCAACACGCCAATTCTGGCCACGGAACATGTGCGCGGAATTGAACCGAAGGCCGATTTTGCTATCGGTGGCGGCACAGACTTTCTGCGGGCCGATCCCGAATACGATCTTGGCATCACCGGCTGCATGAAAATAGCTCATCTTGCCGAAAGCCTCGGCATGGATGTGGAAATTCACGCTAGCGGCCCTGCACACCGCCATTGTATGAGTGCAATGCGGAATTCAAATTACTATGAGGTCGCGTTGGTTGGACCTAAAGCTGACAATCCCTTGCCGCCGGTCTATTCCTGCGGCTATAGCGACAATCTGGAATGTGTCGGCGAAGATGGATGTGTCGAAGTACCCGATGGCCCGGGTCTAGGCGTCAGCTACGATTGGGAATACATAAAGCGTAACGCGTTAGAAACCGTTGTCTTTAACGCAGACTAACCTGGGAAGGTGCGACTGAATGGCCAAACCAGAGGCGATCAAGGTCGAACAAGAACCGCTTTATGCGCTTCTTGTCGAAGGTATAGGGCAACAAATCCGCTCGGGCGCATTGCCACAAGGTCTGGTCCTGCGGTCCAATACCATCGCACGGCGACTGCAACTTAGCCGAGCGCCCGTACAGGCCGCGCTTGAAATACTGCATGAGCAAGGGAGCATAAAACCCAACGGTCGCAGCTTTGAGGTTGTCCGAACGAACGGCAACCGACGCGCGACACCTCAGCTTGAAAATCCACAGTTCGTGCCGCCAGGTATCAAACACCGCATTCAGCAAAGCGGCGCTCTCTGGCTCCAGATTTTTGCAAAGATCGCTGCGGAAATCGGTGCCGTCGTCCCCTTCGGTGCGTTTCGGGTGTCGGAATTGCAACTCGCCGAGAGTTATGGCGTCAGCCGTACGGTCATTCGAAATGCACTGTCCCGGCTTGAAGAATGGGGGTTGGTGCGGCGCGATCCGCGGGGCGGCTGCACTTGCGGCCCTCTGACTGAGGACCGGATAAAAGAGATTTACGAAGCGCGTAAGCTGATAGAGCCTTTTGCGTTGGAACGGGTGGCCGCGAACCTTGATCCGGTCTGGATAGCTGCCTGTTTGGACAGGCTGGAATCGGTCGCAGCATCCTATCCGGACGTGACGCCCGAAGAACTGGAAGAGCTTGAAACAGATATGCACGTACGCACCTTTGAAGGATTCGACAATTCGATCCTGCGGCGTACACTTGAATCCACACGGCTCATTACGATTTCGACGACCCAGCTGTTCCAGCGAACACTTGGCCTGCCAGCGGAAGACCCGTTCATCGACGAACATCACCTTGTTTTTACGCAACTGAAATCTGGCGCGCACGAACTTGCTGCAGCGGCTTTGCGACATCACCTTGATCGCGCGCGCGCAACGACATTGGATCGTTTTGGTGAACTACCGGTGGGCGGGCCACTAGAAATTCCGACTTACCTGACGCCGATCAGCGGTGATTCCTAGCCTTGGTCAGAGTGGCTGCTGACCACGTTTTCCAATTTGATATCTTGTTCTCTGCACCGCCCTCACCCGACAAAGGTGAAATGGAGCAATGCCTGATGTTGCAGGACAGCCCCCAACTGAATATCTTCAAGACGCCCGGACCAATGTGTAATCTAGGTGCTGAATAACCGATCTGACCAGCGGTCGATGATCTGTATTGCACATGCGCCGCGCATTTCCTCGATCGCCATGCGATAGGGGAAGTTGCCATTCACGTGGCCGGAGGCCGTCAAAGACCCGCCGAACCGTTGATACATCGATCTCATTTCGCGGCGCACGGTATCGTGCATGTTGTAGGCATAGGTCGACGACCTTTCGAAGAATCGTGAGCACCCGTTACCGAAAGAACTGTTGATAGAGCAAGAATAGCGCGAGGATCACCAGTACAGCTCCAAGAACTCTGTTTAGTTTCACAAGCCGTTCAGGTGATCCAGCAAAACGCTCGAGCTGGCTGCCAAATACCGCCCAGCTGCCGATGCCGAAGAAACAAATAACGCAGTAGAGGCAGACAAAGAAATACAGCGTGGAACGGCTTTGATCGAGCTGGAATAGCCCGTTCGTGTTCTTCAGGCTTTACCTTGTTCTGCTTCATCAAAGGCGACCTTCGCCTGCTCTGCCCAAGGCAGTGCTGCGCAATTACTGAGGTTGATTTCTGTTATGGCGATGGCGA
>CALAGN010000137.1 GCA_937891785.1 uncultured Octadecabacter sp. | reverse complement strand
GATGCCAGCGCCTCGCTGAAATCCCCCGTCGTCCAAAAGGTGTGCGTGCCCCTTCATAAACTCCGATACCTCCGCCCGCACCGCAGTCGCCAGAAGTTCCTGCGCTCTCGCACGCAGAAGATCGGTAAGGGGATCAGGTGAAAAATCGCTTGGTTTTACAAAGTCGATAACTGTACTCTTGGTTCAGCCTGTCGCGGCGCCTACGTCCGCATTCAACAAGTGCAAAGGTCCTCCCATCCAGCGCGGGAAACCGTAGGCATTAACCATGACGACGTCGATGTCGTCTGCGGAACTTGCAATCCCTTCGCTCAAAATCAGCTGCGCCTCGCTTTGCATGCACTTCAGAATGCGGCGCATGATGTCGTCGGCAGAGAAATTTTTCCGAGTTATGCCCTTCCGCTTCGCTTCTGATATGATCAGGGCCTTGACTTCGGGTGCGCGCGCTTCCTTGCCGTCGTTGTAGTTGTGCCAACCGCATCCGGTTTTGCGCCCGAACCGGCCCATCTCGCAAAGTTTGTCAGGGATATCCACATAGCGCTCAGCCGGATCACGGGTTGCTGCACGCCGTTTGCGCATAGCCCATGCGATTTCCAGCCCCGCTAGATCCTGCATCTGATAGATACCCATCTTGAATCCGAACGCCCGCATTGCGGTATCAATTTCATGAGGAAATGCGCCGTCTTCCAGCATGTAGTCGCACTCTCGCCGATAAGCGGACATGATCCGGTTGCCGATAAAACCGTCACAAACACCCGCGAGAACGGGGATTTTTCGCAGACGCTTGGCCAGCGCGACACTGGTGGCAAGCACGTCATCCGCCACTTGATCGGGAACAACGATCTCCAGCAGCTTCATGATATGTGCTGGCGAAAAGAAATGCAGTCCGATCACGCGCCCGGGCTCCGATACGGCAGCGGCAATCTCGTTGACGTCCAGATACGAAGTGTTGGTCGCAAGGATCGCATCAGGCCGCACGGTAGCATCCAGTTGTGCAAATACTTCTTTCTTCACGGCCATATCTTCAAAAACGGCTTCGATGACCACCTGCGCATTTTTTAAGGCAACATATTCGGTCGCGGTGCGAAAACCCGCAAGCATTTGCAAGTGATTTTCGGCAGATACTAGACCACGCTTTAACGACCCCGACAGGATATTCAGAACCCTGTCCTGACCGAGTTCGGCAGCCGCGTTGTCGCGTTCCAGCAAGGTGACGTCCAATCCGGCCAATAAGCAAGCGGCAGTGATCCCCGCGCCCATTGTGCCCCCGCCGACAACGCCAATATGGGAGATGTCACGAGGGGACACATCTTTGATCCGATCGATCCGCGCAGTTGCACGTTCGGCAAAGAAAATGTGACGTAATGCGGTTGATTGAGGGGTAGACTTGAGCTTGATAAATGCTGCGCGTTCGGCGGCCAGTGCGTCAGCGGCGGGCATTGAAAGCGCGTTTTGGACCGCAGTGACTGCTACGGATGGGGCGGTATGTCCTCGCGCTTTCTTGCGAATGATGCTGGCTTGCAGATCGAATTTGCCCCGGTCTTTTGGCATGTTGACGGACCGGTCCAGTGTTGGAACATGCGTCTTGCCGTTCATAACTTTGGCCGCAAATGCGAGCGCATCTTCCGCCAATTGACCCCCTGATATCTCATCGATCAATCCGGCTTCAAGGGCTTTTGGGGCGGTGATCGGCTTGCCACCGGCCACCATGTCCAACGCTGTTTCAGCGGACACCAGACGGGGCAAACGGATAGTGCCGCCAGCGCCCGGGATCAGCCCAAGCGTGACTTCTGGCAGACCAAACCGTGCCTGAGGTGTTGCGATGCGGTAGTGGCAAGCCATCGCGAGTTCCAGCCCACCCCCCAAAGCAGACCCGTGAACGGCGGCAACCCAAGGCTTTGTAGCGTTTTCGATCTGAACCAGAACATCGGGAAGATGTGGCTCGAGCGGTGGCTTACCAAACTCGCGAATATCGGCGCCGGCCACAAAAGTGGATCCGGCACATTGCAGGACAACAGCTTTGATGTCGGGGTTATGTTCTGTGCTAGCGACCGCGTCAGCCAGCGCCTGCCGCACAGCCCTGCCTGTGGCATTGACCGGCGGGTTGTCGATGGTCACGACCGCAATTTCGCCTTCAACGGAAAGGGTGGTGCTCATGTGTCTCGTTCCTCAACAGGGCTTGGGTGATTGGGCTTTCTGGGTTCTGCAGTCCGGCGATTACGTTGAAATGATGGTAGCCGGATTGTACGACCAGCGTTGCCTGCGCGCCGGATATTCCCCAGCTTTCAACCAAAAGGCTCGATTGGCGCATGAATTCCGGCCGCTCTAACGCGCCCACCCAGGCAATGACCTTGGCCTTCCCAACTGGGGTCCTAAGAGCGCAGCTTTCGGCGGTTGCGGTTTCCTTGGTCAGCCCAAGCACATCATTCATTGAATTCAGCAGCAAAGGGCGCAGATCGTGCAATCCGCTGATCGACATGACAGTGAGAACCCGGTCAAGCAGGGCCTGGGATAGCGGCGTGCCCTCGCAGATCATTCGGGTCACAAGGTGGCCCCCTGCAGAGTGTCCTGCAAGAATTATTGGACCTGAAACAACGTCGGCCGCACAACCGATTGCGTTGCCGATCTGCCGGACCATGTCGGGAAGCGTGGCCTCGGGTGCTAGAGTGTAACTTGGGAGGGCCACAGCATATCCACTTTGGACGGCCCCTTTGGCGAGATGTGACCAATAGGATTTGTCAAATGCCTTCCAGAATCCACCATGTACGAAAACCAACACGCCCTTTGGCGCAGCGTCAGGCAGAAACAGATCGAGGGTTTCGCGGGGGGCATCCCCATAAGTCAGATCCATTTTGGCCTTGATATGGTCTTGGCGGAACTGGGTAGAAAGTGCCGCCCAATCGCCCGGGAAGCGATCTGCGTCGGCGATGTAGGCGCCATTTGCAAATGCGTCTTCCCAATCAATTCCACTGCGGCTTGTCATTGAAACGCCTGAAGACCGGTTTGTGCGCGACCCAAGATCAGCGCATGGATATCGTGTGTTCCCTCGTAAGTATTTACGGCCTCAAGGTTCATCACGTGGCGGATCACATGATATTCATCGCTTACACCATTACCGCCGTGCATATCACGGGACTCGCGCGCGATAGCCAACGCCTTGCCGCAATTGTTCCGCTTCATCAGGCTGATAAGTTCGGCTGATGCATTGTGCTCATCCATCAAGCGGCCAAGCTGTAGACACCCCTGCAGGCCAAGTGAAATCTCGGTTTGCATGTCCGCGAGTTTTTTCTGAACGAGTTGCGTGCCGGCCAGTGGTCTTCCAAATTGTTTGCGATCAAGCGTATAGCTGCGGGCCGCATGCCAGCAGGCTTCGGCCGCCCCCATAGCGCCCCAAGCAATTCCGAAACGCGCCCGGTTTAGGCAACCGAATGGGCCGCTTAGGCCTGATGCGTTTGGTAGCAGGTTTTCATCGGGAACGAAGACTTCGTCCATTTGGATCATTCCCGTGATCGACGCACGTAGTGAAAACTTACCTTCAATCTTTGGTGCATTCAGCCCTTTCATACCCTTTTCAAGGATGAACCCTTTAATCTTGCCATCATGCGCGTCGGACTTGGCCCAGACAACAAAAACATCAGCGATCGGAGAATTGGTGATCCAGTTTTTGGCTCCCGAAATTGCATATCCGCCGTCGACCGGTTTGGCCCGCGTGATCATTGCGCCGGGATCAGATCCGTGGTCCGGCTCTGTCAGACCAAAACAGCCAACCCATTCACCGCTGGACAGTTTTGGCAGGTACTTTTGACGTTGCTCATCAGTGCCATAAGCGAAGATTGGATGGATGACGAGACTGGATTGCACGGACATGGCAGACCGGTAACCACTGTCGACTCGTTCAACCTCTCTAGCGATCAGACCGTAGGAGACATAGTTCGCGCCCGCGCCGCCAAGGTCTTCCGGGATGGTTGCGCCAAGTAGGCCCAATTCACCCATTTCAGTCATGATCTCACGGTGGAACACCTCGTTTCGATTGGCTTCTATGACTCGTGATGCCAGCCGGTCGGAACAGTAGGCGCGCGCAGAATCACGGATCATCTTCTCTTCGTCCGTTAACTGGCTTTCCAACAGGAAGATGTCATCCCATTGCGACTGCGGGAGCTTGTTTCGGGCGAGTTCAGGAGAATTTCCGGTCATTTGGCGATTCCTTCTGTTTCATAAAATTATTAGCTCTGCAGCTTGGGTACTTCAAGCATGAACTTTTAAGCTTGAAGTGTTATTGCGGCAGAGCTAACGTTGATTCTTAATGCGTGCATTGGGCCATCAAACCACAAGGATACCGATCTCATGAAGATATTGTGTTTGGGAGGAGGCCCTGCTGGCCTGTATTTTGCGATCAGCATGAAGCTTCGTGACCCTTCGCATGATGTGACCGTTCTGGAGCGCAACAAGGCCAATGACACCTTTGGTTGGGGTGTTGTGTTGTCGGATGACGCGCTGGACCAAATGCAGGAAAACGATCCGCAAAGCACTAATGCCATTCGGGACAATTTTTCTTACTGGGATGATATTGCTGTTGAGCATAACGGAAACCGCACGGTTTCGGGTGGTCACGGATTTGCCGGGATCGGGCGGAAGCAGATGCTGATCTTATTGCAGGAACGCGCCCGCGAGCTTGACGTGAAACTGCGTTTCGAGACGATCTTTAAGACCGCCGAAGAGTATCGCAAAGACTATGACATCGTTGTCGCCACGGATGGTATCAACTCGTCGGTTCGAAAAGAATATGAAGACATTTACAAGCCAGACATTGACACGCGCTTGTGCAAATTCATCTGGCTTGGCACGCATCAGAAATTCGACGCATTCACTTTTATTTTCGAAAAATCCGAGCATGGCTGGATGTGGGCGCATGTCTACCAATTCGATGACAACACCGCGACGTTCATTGTTGAATGCCTGCAACCTACTTGGGATGGTTGGGGCTTTGCCGACATGACCAAAGAAGAAACGGTGGCGGCCTGCCAGAAGGTGTTTGAAAAGTACCTTGATGGCAATGACCTGATGTCAAACGCTGACCATCTGCGTGGCTCGGCTGTCTGGATGAATTTCCCGCGGGTTATTTGTGAGAAATGGTACAACGAAAACGTTGTATTGATGGGCGATGCGGCTGCCACGGGTCACTTCTCAATTGGGTCTGGAACTCGCCTCGCCTTTGATAGCGCTATTGCACTTGCCAACTATGTTCATTCCGAACCGACACTTGAAAAGGCGTTTGATCGCTATCAGGAAGAACGGAGGTTGGAAGTTTTGCGCCTGCAATCTGCTGCGCGCAATTCGCTTGAGTGGTTTGAAGAAGTCGAGCGTTATCTCGATCAGGACCCGGTTCAGTTCAACTACAACCTTTTGACGCGCTCGCAACGGATCAGCCATGAAAATCTGCGCCTAAGAGACCCAAAATGGATGGAATCTGCTGAACGTTGGTTCCAGACAAAGGCGGGTGTGCCCGAAGATGCGCCCGTGCGCGCGCCGATGTTTGCGCCCTTTAAGCTGCGGGGAATGTCGCTAAGCAACCGCATCGTGGTGTCACCGATGGCGCAGTATAAGGCTGTGGATGGATGCCCGACCGACTGGCATTTTGTCCACTACGCAGAGCGCGCCAAGGGCGGGGCCGGATTGGTCTACACAGAAATGACCTGCGTGAGTGATAGGGGCCGGATTACACCCGGTTGCCCAGGCCTTTATGCGCCCGAGCATGAGGCCGTTTGGAAACGCCTTGTGGAGTTTGCTCACGCCGAGACCGAAGCGAAGATGTGTTGCCAGATCGGGCATTCAGGCCGCAAAGGCTCAACCCAGCTGGGTTGGGAAGACATGGACGCCCCGCTCGAGATTGACAACTGGGATCTGGTGTCCGCTTCCGCGATCCCATGGTCCAATAGAAACGCCACCCCCCGTGAAATCACGCGCGTTGAAATGGACGAGGTGCGGGATCAATTTCTGGCCGCGACCGAGATGGCCGACCGCGCCGGGTTCGATATGATTGAACTGCACGCAGCGCATGGCTATCTGATCTCGTCGTTCATTTCACCGGTGTCAAACCTGCGGAACGATGACTATGGCGGTTCACTAGAAAATCGGATGCGCTATCCGCTTGAGATCTTTGCGGCGATGCGCGAGGCTTGGCCAGAAGTCAAACCCATGTCGGTTCGGATATCTGCCAATGACTGGGTCGGCGATGATGGCGTGACGCCCGTGGAGGCCATAGAAATCGCGCGGATGTTCCAAGAGGCCGGTGCCGATATCATTGACGTTTCAGCAGGTCAGACCACCGTTGACGCGCGTCCGGTCTACGGACGCATGTTCCAGACTCCCTTCTCTAACCTAATCCGCAATGAGCTGGACATGCCAACCATGGCAGTTGGTAATATCTATGAAACTGACCATGCCAATTCGATCCTAATTGCAGGACGGGCTGATCTTGTTTGCCTTGCGCGCCCACATCTTGCCGACCCATATTGGACGCTTCACGCGGCGGCTGCATTGGGGGACACCTCCACGCAATGGCCCAATCCGTACCTCCCCGGTCGCGATCAGGCTTTCAAGTTGCAAGAAAAGGCGCAGGAGACGATCCGGGTATGACATTGTCCAAGCAACGCGTTTTGATCACAGGCGGCGGCACGGGTGTCGGCGCTCATATGGCCAAGGTCTTTGCCGCTCAGGGCGCAGAAGTGATCATTTCCGGGCGTCGTACCGAACCGCTTGAAGAACTGGTAGCCCAAACAAAGGGTATAAGAGCAATTGCAGCCGATGTGACGTCAGAAGCCGATGTTGCGGCTCTGTTTCTGGCCGCCGGCCCAGTCGACATTGTTATCGCAAATGCCGGTGCCTCGACCAGCGCGCCGTTTGGCAGAACGACGCTGGAGGACTGGAACGCTATGATAGCGGTGAACCTGACAGGCGTGTTTCTGACTTTGCGCGCAGGACTTAACCAGATGGCGGGTTGGGGGCGGTTGATCAGCGTGGCGTCAACAGCAGGCCTGAAAGGCTACCCCTATGTCGCACCCTATGTTGCAGCCAAGCACGGGGTGGTTGGCCTAACACGCGCGCTGGCTTTAGAAGTTGCTCGCAAAGATGTCACCGTGAATGCGCTTTGCCCCGGATTTCTAGACACCGAGATGACCGACAGGTCCATTGCAAATATAGTTGAGAAAACAGGCATGGAGCCAGAGGCAGCCCGTGCCGCACTGACGGCAAGCAATCCGCAGAAACGTCTGATCCAGCCCGCAGAGGTTGCTGCCGCAGCGCTTTGGCTATGCGGGCCCGGATCGAAAGGGATAAATGGACAAGCTATTTCAGTATCAGGCGGTGAAATATGAACACACCTTATGGTCTGTCCCGTCGGCGCCTGAGGACCTGGATACGGCTGCTTCGCATTACGCGAAGAACGGAAAACCACCTGCGCGAATTTTTACGGGTGAACTATGACACAACCCTTCCACGCTTTGATGTTGCCGCCGCCCTGTATCGTGCCGGTAAACCCATAAAAATGAGCGAGTTGAGCCAGATGCTGCTGGTTTCAAACGGGAACGCTACGACGGTCGTTGATCGTCTCGAAAAGGATGGATTCGCTGCACGGAAGCCAAGCGAAAATGACAGGCGCGTTGCGCTGGTTGGCCTGACGGAGGCTGGGCAAGAGTGGTTCAAAGATCTTGCTGCCGCGCATGAGGCAGAAATCAGCACACTGTTTGCAGACCTCGGGCATGATAATTTGACCGTCATCCGGGACATGATGCGACGACTTGAAGGAGAGCCAGATGAACAAGATGTCTGATCTGAAACCGGAACATTTCGAATGGAGCTGCGCCGACCGGATCGCTACGATCCGCCTCAACCGGCCTGACCGCAAAAACCCGCTGACCTTTGAAAGCTACGTTGAGTTGCGCGACACGTTTCGTGCGCTGATCTATGCAGAAGACGTTGATGTTGTGATTTTTGCGTCGAACGGCGGTAATTTCTGCTCGGGGGGCGATGTGCATGACATCATCGGGCCGCTTGTCGGTATGGACATGAAACAGCTTTTAACCTTTACCCGCATGACGGGTGATCTAGTCAAAGCGATGATCGGTTGCGGCAAGCCTATCATTTCGGCGGTTGATGGCGTCGCCGTCGGGGCTGGGGCAATTGTCACCATGGCCTCTGATTTGCGGCTGGCCACACCTGAGGCGAAGTGCGCGTTTCTGTTTACCCGCGTCGGGCTTGCGGGCTGCGATATGGGAGCCTGTGCGATGTTGCCACGGATCATCGGTCAGGGACGTGCCGCGGAACTACTTTACACCGGCCGTGTGATGCGGGCCGATGAAGGGGAACGCTGGGGCTATTGGAACGCCTTGCACGCGCCGGATGATCTGGAAGCTGAGGCCCTGAAACTGGCCCAACGGCTGGCAGCGGGTCCGACATTTGCGCACGGCATGACCAAAACGCAGCTGAACCAAGAGTGGAATATGGGGCTAGAGCAGGCGATCGAGGCCGAGGCGCAGGCGCAGGCGATCTGCATGCAGACCGGTGATTTTGCACGCGCATACCACGCCTTTGTTGCCAAAGAAAAACCAGTGTTCGAGGGCAACTGATGGCAGATAAAAGCTTCCTTGACTGGCCTTTTCTGGAGCCGCACCACAAAGAACTGGCGCTGGCGTTGGATGATTGGGCCTCGGAACATATAACGGATATTGAACATCACGATACCGATGCGGCCTGTCGCGATCTTGTGCGCAAGATGGGCGCGGCGGGCTGGCTGGACCACACGGCGGCGGCTGACGGCGAGGTACTTGATGTGCGCAGCCTGTGTCTGGCCCGTGAAACGCTAGCGCGTCATGACGGATTGGCCGATTTTGCCTTTGCGATGCAGGGGCTGGGCACTGGCGCAATTTCGCTCTTTGGCACACCTGAGCAAAAGGCGGAATGGCTACCTTTGACCCGGTCAGGAAAAGCAATTTCCGGTTTTGCCCTGACGGAGCCGCAATCGGGGTCCGATGTTGCAAATTCGACCATGACCGCGGCGCGCGACGGTGATGAATACGTGCTAAATGGTGAAAAAACGTGGATTTCAAACGGCGGAATTGCCGACGTCTACACAGCATTTGCACGCACTGGCGACGGGGACGGTGCGCGTGGATTGTCTGCCTTTATTGTTTCGGCACATCAGCCCGGGCTGGAAATAGTTGAACGGCTTGAAACCATTGCTCCGCACCCGCTGGCACGGTTGCGGTTTTCGGACTGTCGGGTGCCAGCGAGCGCGATGCTCGGCCATTCCGGACAGGGATTCAAGATCGCCATGTCGGTGCTGGATGTCTTCCGTACGACAGTTGCGGCTGCCGCCCTAGGCTTTGCCCGCCGCGCGTTGGACGAAGCGTTAACGCGGGTCACTAATCGACAAATTCAAGGTGCGGCGCTGTTTGAAAAGCAAATGGTGCAAGGGCATATCGCGGACATGGCGCTGGACGTCGATGCCGCAGCCCTTTTGATCTATCGCGCAGCTTGGACCAAGGACATGGGGGCACCACGGGTCACCCGTGAGGCCGCGATGGCCAAACTCTTTGCAACCGATCGGGCGCAACAGATCATTGACAAGGCCGTGCAATTGCATGGGGGCGACGGGGTGAAAATCGGCGAAACCGTTGAAAAGCTTTATCGGGAAATTCGAGCGCTGCGAATCTACGAAGGGGCTTCTGACGTGCAGCGCGTGATTATCGCGCGGCAAAGCTTGGCAGATTTTGAGGGGGACACCTGAATGCTGGGACCAACCGGACATATCGATACGTTTTCTCGTGATGGATTGCCGCCACAAGACCAGTGGCCTGATTTTATTCTCGACGGGTTCGACTATCCCGAATATCTAAATGTAGGTGTCGAGCTGACTGATGCGATGGTCGAAAAAGGCTTTGGTGACCACACCGCTCTGATCGGCAATGGGCGCCAGCGGACATATAAAGAGCTGACCGACTGGACCAACAAGCTGGCTCATGCACTTGTCGATGATCTCGGCGTAAAGGCGGGCAATCGCGTTCTAATCCGCTCGGCCAACAACCCAGCGATGGTTGCCTGCTGGTTGGCCGCCACCAAAGTCGGTGCTGTGGTTGTCAACACGATGCCCATGTTGCGATCGGGCGAGTTGGCGGACATTGTCGACAAGGCTGAGATATCCCACGCACTCTGTGACACTCGCTTGATGGACGAAATGGCGTCTTGTGCGAAGAAAAGCAAATTTCTCAAAACCGTTGCCGGCTTTGACGGCACGTCGAACCATGACGCCGAACTGGACCGGCTGGCCCTGCAAAAATCCGTACGCTACGAGGCTGTAAACACAGGGCGTGACGATGTCGCGCTTCTGGGATTTACCTCGGGAACGACGGGTGCGCCCAAGGCGACGATGCATTTTCACCGTGACCTGTTGATCATCGCAGACGGCTACGGCCGCGAGGTTCTGAATGTGACGCCAAAGGATGTCTTTGTCGGCTCACCGCCTCTGGCCTTTACCTTTGGGTTGGGTGGGTTGGCCATCTTCCCATTGCGGTTTGGGGCGACAGCCACGCTGCTGGAGAATGCCTCACCGCTCAACATGATCGAAATCATCGAAAAGCATAAGGCGACCGTCTGCTTTACCGCACCCACGGCTTATCGGGTCATGCTGAACGCCATGGATGGTGGTGCTGACCTGACCAGCCTGCGCGCGGCCGTGTCTGCCGGTGAGACCCTCCCAGCCCCGATTTATGACGAATGGCAGGCCAAAACCGGCAAACCGATGCTGGACGGGATCGGCGCCACTGAGATGCTGCACATCTTTGTCACCAATAGGTTCGAAGACGCCCACCCCGCCTGCACCGGAAAGCCGGTTTTGGGCTATGAGGCACGGGTCGTCGATGAGCATATGCAGGATGTGCCCGAAGGCGAGATCGGCAAGCTAGCGGTGCGTGGCCCCACAGGATGCCGGTATCTTAATGATAAGCGCCAATCGGGCTATGTCCGGGACGGGTGGAACATTACCGGGGATAGCTTTGTGCGGGATGCGGATGGTTATTTCCATTTCGCTGCGCGCAATGACGATATGATTATTTCCTCGGGCTATAATATTGCCGGGCCCGAAGTCGAGGCGGCCTTATTGTCTCATCCAGCGGTTTCTGAATGCGCTGTTGTCGGTATCTCTGATCCCGAGCGGGGCTTCATTGTCGAGGCGCATGTCGTACTGACAGAAACCTCCGAAGCGTCTGACGCCACCGTCAAATCGTTGCAGGATCATGTCAAAGCAACGATTGCACCTTACAAATACCCGCGGTCCGTCCGGTTTCACCACGCACTGCCCAAGACAGCGACAGGAAAAATTCAACGGTTCATTCTGCGCGAGCTCAACAAATAAAACAAAGAAGCACCAATCTCAATGGTGCCCAATAAAACAAACCCAACGGAGGAAACATGAAACTCAAATCACTCATAATAGCTGCATCACTTGCGGCCTCGACCGCGACCATTGCCCAAGCCGAGGGCGTCAAGGTTGGGATGATCACAACGCTTTCCGGCGGAGGTGCCGGCCTTGGCATTGACGTGCGGGATGGCTTTATGCTGGCGATTGCCCAGTCCGGGCGCGACGATATCGAAGTCGTCATCGAAGACGATCAGCGCAAGCCAGACGTTGCCGTGCAACTGGCCGATCGCATGATCCAGTCGGAACAAGTCGATGTTATGACCGGTATCATTTGGTCAAACCTCGCGATGGCTGTGATCCCCAGCGCGCTTGCACAGGGTCAGTTTTATCTGTCACCAAACGCTGGGCCGTCGGCCCTTGCTGGTGCCGATTGCCACGAGAACTATTTCAATGTGGCATGGCAGAATGATAACCTGCATGAGGCAGCAGGCGCTTATTCCAACGATGCAGGCTATGCCAATATCTTCATCCTTGCCCCGAATTATCCGGCTGGAACGGATGCCTTGACCGGCTTCAAACGCATGTACGAAGGAGAGTTGGCAGGCGAGGTTTACACCCAGCTTGGCCAGACCGATTATGCAGCAGAAATCGCGCAAATACGTGCCAGTGGTGCCGACAGCGTGTTCTTCTTCCTGCCCGGCGGGATGGGCATTTCCTTCCTCAAGCAATATGCAGATTCAGGTGTTGACCTGCCGGTTGTTGGTCCTGCCTTCAGCTTTGATCAGGGTATCTTGCAGGCGGTTGGTGCTGCAGCTTTGGGCGTGCACAACACCTCTCAGTGGAGCAAAGACATTGAGAACGAAACCAATGCTGCGTTTGTGGAAAGCTTTCAGGCTGAATACGGACGGCTTCCTTCGCTATATGCCAGCCAAGGCTTTGATACAGCAAATCTGCTGATTAGCGCCCTTGAAGTGGCCGACGTCGATGATGCGGAT
Source organism: uncultured Octadecabacter sp. (assembly GCA_937891785.1). Classification (GTDB taxonomy): domain Bacteria; phylum Pseudomonadota; class Alphaproteobacteria; order Rhodobacterales; family Rhodobacteraceae; genus SW4. The sequence goes on along the minus strand of CALAGN010000137.1, from coordinate 6,067 downwards.
GCGTTTCGCGCAGCCCTTGAAGCGGCGAACTTTGACAGCACACGTGGTGATTTTGCCTTCGCAAGCAACCACCATCCAATTCAGGACATCTATGTGCGTGAAGTCATTCAGGAGGGGGATGTGTTTACCAACAAGATCATTGGGACCGCACTGACCGATCATTCGAACGCCTACGTCGATCAGTGCTCAATGTAAGCGGAAATGTCTGGCCCCTACCGTTGCGGTGGGGGCCAGAAAACCGGATTGGTAAGCCCCTATGTCGCTTCTTCTTTTCATAGAACAGACCCTTAACGGGCTACAGTTCGGCGTCATGCTGTTTCTGATGGCCGCCGGGCTGACACTTGTTTTTGGCGTGATGGGATTGATCAATCTGGCACACGGATCGCTTTATATGATTGGTGCCTTCGCGGCTGCAGCGGTGGCTGGTGCTACGGGATCCTTCCTGTTGGCCCTTGTCGCCAGTTTTGTTTGCGCAGCTTTTGCGGGTGTTTTGATCGAGTTTTTTGTGATCCGGCGGCTTTACGATCGTGATCACCTTGATCAAGTGTTGGCAACCTTTGCTTTGATTTTGATCTTCTCCGAAGCGACCCGTTGGGTCTTTGGATCGTTCCCTCTGTTTTTGGACAAACCAGATTGGCTGTCAGGCACGGTGATGTTGCCCTTCGGAATTGAATATTCGCTGTATCGCCTAGCGATCATCGGCGTTGGGCTGGTTGTGGCGGTTGGGCTGTTCTGGATGATTTCAAAGACTCGTATTGGCATTCGCATCCGTGCCGGTGAAAATGACCGCGAGATGATCGGCGCTTTGGGTGTGAATATCTCATTGTTATACACGTTCGTCTTTGCGTTGGGCGCGGCGCTTGCTGGTCTTGCCGGGGCGCTGGTCGGGGCTATCCAGTCGGTTCAGGTCGGCATGGGGGAGCCTGTTTTGATCCTCGCTTTTGTTGTCATCGTGATCGGTGGAATCGGGTCCATCAAAGGGGCCCTGATCGGGGCTATTCTGGTTGGGTTGACCGACACGTTGGGTCGAAGCATGTTGCCGTCCTTTTTTGGATTGTTCCTTGAGCCATCTTCGGCGATGTCGCTGGGCGCGTCCCTGTCCTCTATGTCTATTTATCTGCTGATGATTGGCGTCTTGTTGTTCCGGCCCAAGGGCCTGTTTGGAGGCGTCTGAAATGCGCAAGGAAACCATATGCAACGCCGCCCTTCTTTTCGGGCTTCTGGCGTTCCCATTGTGGGCTTGGGTCACGGATGAACCGTTCCTGATCACACTCACGACACGGGCCATCGTCTTTGCGATTGCAGGTGTCGGGTTGAACTTTGCCCTTGGCTTTGGCGGATTGGTCAGCCTGGGACATGCTGCCTTTTTCGGGCTTGGCGGCTATGTGATGGGAGTTCTGGCGTTTCACGCGCAAACCTACACATCCGTCATGGACTGGCCCTTTGTCATCAGCGGCACCAAGTCCATGCCGATTATCTGGCTGGTCACAATCATCCTGTCGGCAGTTCTGGCCGTCGGAATTGGCGCGCTATCGCTGCGGACATCCGGTGTCTACTTCATCATGATCACATTGGCCTTCGCGCAGATGCTGTTTTACTTCACCATTTCATGGTCAACCTATGGCGGCGAGGACGGTCTGTCGATCTATGTGCGCAACGGGTTTCCGGGGCTCAACACGATGGACCCGATCCAGTATTATGCCATCTGCTATGTGGTCCTTTTGATGGTGCTGGCATTTGTCTTCGCACTCTCGCGGTCTTCCTTTGGGCTGGCACTCGGGGCGTCACGCCAAAACGAAGATCGCATTCAGGCTGTAGGTCAGGTGCCGTTTCGCCTCTATCTCACGGCCTTCGCAATTTCTGGGGCCATTACAGGCCTGTCGGGCGCGCTGTTTGCGGATCTCAACCGCTTTGTCAGCCCGACGATGTTTTCTTGGCAGACCTCGGGCGAGATCATGGTTTTTGTTATTCTAGGCGGCGTCGGGCGTGTGTTCGGCCCTGTCGCGGGTGCGGTTCTGTTCATCGTCCTGGAGCATCTCCTTGGTGGCCTAAGTGAATTCTGGCACATATATCTTGGCGCAATCCTGCTTGGGGTCGTCCTGTTCGCGCGCGGTGGACTTTATGGGTTGATTGCCGGACGCGAGGTAGCCCATGACTGATCCCATTCTGGATATTCGCGGTATCAGCAAAAGTTTTGGTGCCCTCAAAGCGAGCAATAACATATCTCTTGATCTTCGCCCCGGAGAAATTCATGCGCTGATCGGTCCGAATGGGGCCGGAAAATCCACCCTGATCAAACAGATAGCTGGGGGGCTCCGCCCTGATAGCGGTTCAGTCTATTTCGATGGGCAGGACATCACGGACCTTTCGACTGCGGCGCGCGCGCGCTTGGGCATGGGGCGCACGTTTCAAGTCTCATCACTGGCCATGGAATACACCGTGCTTCAGAATGCTGTGCTAGGCGCCTTGGGGAACCGGGGTGATATCTTTCGGTTCTTCCGTCCCGTTATGAAAGACGCTGACCTTCTGGCAACCGCATCTGAGGCGCTCGAGATGGTTGGCCTTGAGGACTTCAAGAGCTCCGTCACCTCCGAGCTATCCCACGGCCAACGTCGACAGTTAGAAGTGGCAGTTGCGCTGACACTGTCGCCCAAGGTGTTTCTTATGGACGAGCCTATGGCGGGGCTCGGCACTGAAGGGTCCCACAGGTTGATGGGGTTTCTGGGCGAGTTGAAACACAAAACACCCATTCTGCTGGTCGAACACGATATGGACGCCGTTTTCACATTGGCCGACCGGATCAGCGTGCTGGTCTATGGCGAAATCATCGCCAGTGGATCGGTGGACGAAATCCGCGGCAACCCGATTGTGCGAAGCGCCTATCTGGGCGAAGAGGCGGAAACATGAGCCTGTTGAAACTGTCCCATGTATCGGCCTTTTACGGCGCCAGTCAGGCCCTGTTTGATGTTAATCTGAATGTCGAAGACGGTCAGGTGTTGGCAATGATGGGCCGCAACGGAATGGGCAAAACAACCACTATCAAGGTGATTTGTCGCATGTTGAAACACCGTGGCGGCGCGGTGCTCTTTGACAACCACGATATCAAGCGCCTACCGGCCCACAAAGTCGCCCGCATGGGTGTGGGGCTTGTTCCCGAAGGACGCCGGTGTTTCAGCAACCTGACAGTTTATGAAAATCTAGTTGTCGCGGCCCGGCCTGGTGAATGGGATTTCAAGACCGTCGCAAAGCTGTTTCCGCGCCTGGAAGAACGCAGGGATCAGCAATCGAGCTCGCTGTCCGGAGGCGAGCAGCAAATGCTCGCCATTGGCCGCGCGCTGATGACCAATCCGCGCCTGATGGTCTTGGACGAGGCCACCGAAGGGCTTGCCCCCGTGGTCCGTCAGGAAATCTGGCAAGCTATTGCCCGGCTCAAATCGGAAACAGGCATGGCCATTCTTGTGGTCGACAAGTCCATTAAGGAACTGTCAGCGGTTGCGGATAAAGCCGTGATTCTGGAAAAGGGTCAGTCCGTCTGGCACGGCGAATTTGCCGATCTGACTCCCGAAATCACAGATAAGTATTTGGGGGTTTGATCCGGTGAGTTTTACCTTCCCTCAGAAAGTCCTGTTCAAACACTGTGATCCAGCAGGGATTGTGTTCTTTCCGCGGTATTTTGAGATGATCAATGATTGCGTCGAAGCGTTCTTTGACGACGTCATCGGTGTTCCGTATGAGGAAATTCACATCTCAGCCGGCGTGCCGACCGCCGAAATCAGAACCCAGTTTAAAGCGCCGAGCCGTCATGGTGACAGGATTGCCCTCGTGCTCGAATGCGTGAAAGTCGGGCGCAGCAGTCTGGATTTGTCGGTCATCGCATCTTCGCAGGATGGCGAGGTTCGTTTTGTGGCAGAATTGACGCTGGTCTATGTGAACAACGTCGGAAGGCCAACAAGCTGGCCAGTACAGATCAAAGAAAAACTAACAAAAGAATTGAAAGGACAAAGTTGATGGCAAATAGCATTATTCAGCCTGATGGATGGGCCGAGGCGAAGGGCTACGCTAATGGCGTTTTGGCCAAAGACGGGACGCTCTATGTCGGTGGTCAGATCGGGTGGGATGAAACCCAGACCTTCAGGTCCGATGACTTTATCGGTCAGATGGAACAGACGCTTAGAAATATCCAGGCAATTGTGGAAAGGGCCGGGGGCGCGGTCACGGATATTGTCCGCCTGACTTGGTATGTGATCGACAAGCGCGAATACCTTGCACGCCAACGTGAAGTTGGAGAAGTCTATCGTCGCGTTCTCGGGCGTCACTTCCCGGCCATGACAATGATCGTTGTCAGCGCGCTTGTCGAAGACGAAGCCTTGCTCGAAATTGAAGCAACCGCAGTCCTTGGCAGTGCCGCATCGTGAAACGGGTATTCGTTTGCGATTACACCCGAACGCCGATCGGACGGTTTGGCGGAGCGTTGTCCACTGTCCGGACCGATGATCTGGCCGCGATCCCTGTAAAAAACCTGATCCAGCGTAATCCCGATCTCGATTGGTCAATGCTGGATGAAGTCGTGATGGGCTGTGCCAATCAGGCCGGCGAAGATAACCGGAATGTGGCCCGCATGGCCGTGCTGCTGTCTGGCTTGCCCGTTACAGTGCCCGCCATGACGGTGAACCGGCTTTGTGCTTCGGGTATGGATGCAGTGATCAGCGGCGCTCGGTCAATCCGCTGCGGTGAGGCGGATTTGGTGCTTGCTGGCGGGGTGGAAAGTATGTCGCGCTCGCCGTTTGTCATGCCAAAGGCCAGTTCGGCGTTTTCACGCCATGCAGAAATCCACGACACCACAATCGGGTGGCGGTTCGTTAATCCGGTGATCAAGGCGCAATACGGCATCGACAGCATGCCCGAAACCGCAGAAAATGTTGCTGAACAGTTCAATGTGTCTCGCCAAGATCAGGATCGTTTGGCGCTTTCAAGCCAGACCCGTGCATCCCGCGCCATTGAGAATGGCCGACTAGCCCAGGAAATAACCCCAGTTGAAATTCCGACTATAAAAGGTGAGCTGGTGCGCGTAATGCAGGACGAGCATCCGCGCGTCACAAGCCTTGAGAAACTCGCCAGACTGAAGGCCCCGTTCCGCGACGGTGGCAGCGTCACAGCGGGCAATGCTTCTGGGGTCAATGATGGTGCGGCGGCGCTGCTGCTGGCATCTGAGGAGGCAGTAAACCGGCACGGCCTTAAACCCATTGCGGAAATCATCGGGGCCGCGAGCGCTGGTGTTGAACCACGCCTGATGGGCGTTGGACCCGTTCCCGCAATACAAAAGCTGTGTCATCACCTTGGTCTCTCGACTTCGGACTTTGACCTAATCGAGTTGAACGAAGCCTTTGCCGCGCAAGCTATAGCCGTGTGTCGCGTGCTTGACGTCGATCCGTTCTCTGACATCGTCAACCCCAATGGTGGCGCGATTGCACTGGGCCATCCGCTTGGCATGACGGGCGCGCGTTTGGTTGGAACTGCCGCGCTGGAACTGCGGGAAGAAGGAAGAGAACTGGCACTCTGCAGCTTGTGCGTGGGTGTCGGGCAAGGGGTTGCGATAGCTCTACGAAAGATGTGATCTGTAGATACGACGAATTTTCTCGGTCTGGGCCAGATCGGACCAAATGGCATCCATGTTCAGTCAAGGCCAATGGATCGGCACGCGTCTGGTCGACCGTACAACCCTTGCCGCAGGGGACACCATCAACCCGTTGCCTCTGCGCGATAGAATGGAAACGTCCGGCACTGCGATCTGAACTCGTATGTGGCAATGGTACACGCCGAACCAAAGGCCGTACCGGACCCGGGCGAGTTCGGATCACAGATCAAAGTCATTAGCCCTTCTTTTTGTGCCCAAAGCGCAGTCGACATTCCGACGATGCATGCACCTATGACCACGAGATCAAAGTCATTAACGGAAGTGGTCATTCTTCACGCTCGTGGGTGTAGGTTTTCAGGATCATGCCGACTTTCCGGGGAGATATGCCCAAAAGTTGGTGACGGCTGTCATCAGGCGGCGTTTTCAAGTTGC
>CALAGN010000136.1 GCA_937891785.1 uncultured Octadecabacter sp. | reverse complement strand
GCGGAGGGGATCATTTTGCAGCGTCCGGGTCCAATGATCGAATTTGGAATTCACTGCAAAAGCTCTGCGAAGAGGCTCCGGAGGTATTTTTGCGTTACTTCGCCAATACATCCATCGCTGCCGCCTGCGAGGCATGGCTTGGCGCAAACTATCAGATGACAGCGCAAATTAATCTTGTTCATCCCGGCGGTGCGGCGCAGCAAGCCCACAGAGATTACCACCTTGGCTTTCAAACGGCAGACGTGAGCGCGGATTATCCTGCGCATGTCCATGACCTTTCACCTGCTCTGACGCTGCAAGGTGCCATCGCACATTGTGACATGCCTGTGGAAAGTGGGCCAACAAAGCTCTTGCCGTTCTCACAATTATACCGAGCCGGGTATGCGGCTTGGCGACGTGACGATTTTCGTGCGTTGTTTGAAGATCGCTACATTCAATTACCCCTAGCGAAAGGTGATGCCCTGTTCTTCAATCCAGCGCTCTTTCATGCAGCTGGCGCAAATGCGAGCAGCGATATTCACCGCATGGCGAACCTGTTGCAGGTGTCGTCTGCATTCGGGCGTGCCATGGAAACGGTCGACCGTCAGAAAATGTGCAAATTACTTTACCCACATGCGGTGGCATCGCAAAGGGATAGCACATTGAGCGCGTCAGAACTAAATGCCGCAATTGCTGCGGCCGCAGAAGGATATTCATTCCCAACCAATTTGGACCGTGATCCCCCCAAGGGCGGGCTCGCACCTGAAACCCAGCAAGCGCTGTTCGTGCGTGCCATTGCTGAGGGTTTGGATGATCAGGACTTTGCAGTGTTCCTAGATGAAATGCAGGTCAAGCAACTCGCTTAGCTACAAGCTATAGAAGTAAGAATTAGGCGAGCCCATTAGGCCGAAACGTGCAAAGCGGTCTTTCGCCGCTGTGCACAAGGCCGTCAATTTGGGCTCGCAGCGACCATTCGCTGCTATCCGCGCAGCCCACATCAGGACCAGCAAGATGTACGAAGTGGCAGTTCGCCTAAATGTGCAATGGCGGGCGGCGTCAAAAAACGCTTGCTAGACAATCAACTTTGTATACTGTTTGTATACAAAGTTGATTGGAGAACACCTTGCCTCGTTTTTTAAAAGAAGAATGCCTCGCAGATATCAGGCGACGTATCTTGTCGACCGAGTTTGCGCCGGGCGTTGATCTGGATGAAGCGCGCCTGTCCGAACATTACGGCATGTCCCGCACGCCGTTGCGCGAAGTGCTGCAGCGCTTGCAGGGTGAAGGCTATGTCGAAATGGCGCAGAACCGCGGAGCCAAGGTTGCATCGATGGATATCGGTGTATTGCGAACGTTCTTTCAGACAGCGCCTATGGTCTATGCCAACATCGCAAAGCTGGCTTGCGACAATGGGACTGCCGAGCAATTAGAACGTCTGAAAGAGGCCCAAGTTGCCTTTGCCAAAGCGGCCAAAGCTTCGCAAGCAGACGCTGCAGCCCTTGCCAATCACCATTTTCATGCCCTGATCGGCGAGATGGCCCAGAACCCTTATCTTGTGGCCTCGCTTGCGCGCCTGCAAATTGACCACACCAGATTAAGCCAGACGTTCTATCGCCCCTCTGCCCCTTCCGAGACGCTGCTTGTCCTCAAAGCGATTGAACAGCACGACGCGATGATTAGTGCCTTTGAGGCCCGCGAAGGTGCGCTGGCTATCGACCTGACCCTGCAACACTGGGACCTCAGCCGCGACCGGATGGAGCGTTTCGTGCGCCCTGATCCGCTGCCGGTGGATGTCATTTCACTTAAGGACCGTCGCAATGCAATTTGAAGGTATCTACACGCCGATCGTGACCCCCTACCACGACGATTTCTCACTGAACGAGCCCGCCCTGGCGCAAACCGTAGAACACCTGATCGTCGCAGGCGTGCACGGCGTTGTCGTCGCCGGATCGACGGGCGAATACTACGCCCAGACCCCAGAGGAACGGCTTGAGATGATGACGCAGTGCGCGGCATTGATAAATGGTCGCGTGCCAATGATCGTCGGCACAGGCGCTATACGCACAGAAGATAGCGTCATGTATGCCAAAGCTGCGAAAGCGGCGGGCGCTGATGCGCTTTTGGTTGCCACCCCGCCTTATGCCTACCCCACAGGGCGCGAAATTGCGTTGCATGCGTTGGCGGTGGATCGCGCCGCAAACCTGCCCGTGATGCTGTATAACTACCCGGGACGCATGTCGGTCAACATGGACGAAGACTGCCTTGATCGTCTTGGCCGCTCTCCAAATTTCTGCGGGATCAAAGAAAGCTCAGGCGACATCAATCGCTTGCACATGCTGGCGCGGGATTACCCGCATATCGCCCTGGCTTGCGGAATGGACGACCAGGCGCTCGAGTTTTTCGCATGGGGCGCGCGTAGCTGGGTTTGTGCTGGATCAAACTTCGCACCAGAAGCGCATATCGCGCTGTATCAAGCCTGCGCGGTTGAGGGCGATTTCACCAAGGGCCGCGCCATTATGTCGGCAATGCTGCCTTTGATGCGCGTGCTCGAACAGGGCGGTAAATTTGTGCAGTGCATTAAGTACGGGCTGACGTTGCGCGGCATTGATGCAGGCCCGCCGCGCAAACCGCTGCAGCCGCTCAACAAAGACGACAAACGCGAATTAGCCGAGGTGATCCGCACCATGAACACGGCCCTCACCAACATCACAGGGGCCCCGCTATGATTGATCTTCTGACACACGCCGAATACATCGCCATCTCAGAGGCGCTTGATGTGCCGCGCAGCCCGTTCATCGACGGCAAGTACCAGCGTGGGGATGGCCCGATGATGGCGACAACCAACCCTGCGACAGGGGCTGAGATTGCACAAATCTCGACCGCGACAGCCAAGGATGTCGACCTTGCTGTCATCAAGGCGCGCGAAGCTTTTGATCAAGGTCACTGGTCGAAACTGGATCCCGAGGTGCGCAAGGACGTTCTAATCCGCCTGTGTAAACTGCTGACCCGCAATCGCCGCGAATTGGCGGTGATGGAAAGTGTCGAAAGTGGTAAACCGATCCGCGATTGTGAATTGATCGATCTGCCTGAGACGATCCAATGCATAAAGTGGCACGCGGAAGCCATCGACAAAATCTACGACCAAACTGCGCCGACACGGGACGGTGCGATAGCGATGATCGTCCGCGAACCGATAGGCGTGGTCGCAGCTGTTTTGCCGTGGAATTTCCCGTTGATGATGCTGGCTTGGAAGATCGGCCCAGCATTGGCCGCGGGATGTTCGGTAATCGTCAAACCAGCCGAGCAAACTAGCCTGACCGCGCTACGCGTGGCCGAATTGGCCCACGAGGCGGGCGTGCCGCGCGGCGTTTTGCAGGTCCTTCCAGGGGATGGACCTTCAGTTGGTGAACCGCTGGGCCGCCACATGGATGTGGATATGGTCAGTTTTACGGGATCGACAGAAACCGGACGGCAGTTCTTGCATTATGCCGCTGATAGCAACTTGAAGAAGGTCGTCTTGGAATGTGGTGGCAAGAACCCCGCCGTGGTCTTTGATGATGCCGAAAACCTCGATCATGTGGCAGAACATGTGGTTAACGCCGCTTTCTGGAACGCAGGCCAGAACTGTTCGGCCACGTCGCGGCTGATTGTCCACGCCGACGTCAAAGACGCGTTGATGGAAAAGATAACGGCCCGCATCCGCGATTGGAAAGTCGGCGATCCGTTGGACCCCGCCAACCATATCGGCGCGCTGATTGACGCAGGGCATTGCGCCAAGGTGCGTGGCTATCTGGACACCAAAGACGACGGCCCATTCGTGGCACCCGTGGTGATCGAGGTCAGCGCGGATGATAAGCGTGCCCGTGAAGAAATATTCGGTCCGGTTCTCAGTGTCATCACTGTGGCCAGCAATGACGAAGCCGTACAGGTCGCCAATGCCACGGCATATGGCCTTGCGGCGGCGGTCTTTTCTGCAGGTGGCCGCAACGCCATCCGCGCGGCCCGCGATATTCGCGCGGGCACTGTTACGGTAAACTGCTACGGTGAAGGCAATATCGCGACCCCCTTTGGTGGGTACAAGCAATCGGGCTTTGGCGGGCGTGACAACGGGATCCATGCCCATGATCAATACACCGAGCTCAAAACCATCTGGATCGATCTGACCGATCCCGCAGACGGAGACAACGTCGCATGAGCGTCGATGCAGTTGGCACTGTCCGCCGCGGTCGCGGCGCGCGCAAGGCAATCCGCGAAACGCGCGATGTGAAGATGCTACCGGCACTCAAACGCAAGCTGCCCCTGACTGAGCCCATGTCGCAGGAACAGATCGAAAAGATCGATGCTGCGTCGATGGATATTCTTGAAAACGTGGGCGTTCGGTTCCGCGATGACATCGCCCTGGCCGATTGGAAGCGTGTGGGCGCAAAAGTCGTAGGCGAGATGGTTTATCTCGACCGGCATTTGGTGCGTGAACTCATCGCTTCGATCCCCGAAAGCTTTACGTATCACGCGCGAAACCCGGCCAATAACCTGCCCTTTGGCAAGGATCACGCGATCTTTGTTCCGATGACGGGCGCACCATATGTGCGCGACCTTGACGATGTGCGCCGTAATCCGACGCTTGATGACTTGGCGAATTTCCACAAGCTAAGCCAGATGCTGCCTGCGATCCATTCCTCAGCGCATCATATCGTGGAACCCTACGACCACCCCATTAGTCAGCGCCACCTGCGCATCACTTATTCCTCGATGAAATACTCTGACAAGACGTTCATGGGCATGACCACCAGCCCCAAGAATGCCGAAGACGTAATCGAGATGGCCGCGATCTTGTTTGGGGACGACTACATCGACACTCATCCGGTTGTGACCGGCAACTGCAACGGTAACTCGCCTCTGGTTTGGGATGAAACCATGCTTGGGGCCATGCGGGCGTTTTGCAAGCGAAACCAGCCCGTCCTATGCTCGCCGTTCGTACTTGGCGGCGCCAATACGCCCGCCAGCGTCCCCGCATCCGTTGCACAGCTAAACGCAGAGGCGTTGAGCGCGCTGGCCTACACGCAAGTAGTCCGCAAAGGCTGCCCAGCGATTTACGGACATTATTTGTCCACCGTCAGCATGAAGTCGGGCGCGCCCATGGCTGGCACGCCCGAGATCAGTTTGATGAACTTTATGATCGGTCAGATGGCGCGGTTCTACGGTGTGCCTTGGCGCACGTCGAACACGCTTGGCGGGGCCAAGACGTTTGATGCACAGGCGGGCTACGAATCTGCAATGACGCTGAATGCGGTGCTGATGGCAGGTGCCAATTATGTTTGGCATTCGGCGGGTTGGAACGAGGCTGGCATGCATTGTTCTACCGCCAAGTTCATCGTTGATGCCGAAATGTGCGCCATGGGCTACCGCATGGCCGAAGGGATCAATTGGGATGATTTCGATACGGCCATCGCTGCCGTTGCCGATGTTGGTCCCGGTGGCCACTATTTGGGGCATCCACATACGTTGGAGCACTTCCAGAAGGCGTTCTTTATGCCCGATATTTTCGACAACAACGCCATCGAGCAATGGCAGGCCGAAGGCGGCATCGAGATCAATGAACGCGCCTTAATCCGCGCCCGCGCGATGCTAAACGAATACGAAGAACCGAAACTGGACGCTGGCGTTAACGAAGCGCTGCTTGACTACATTGCTCGGCGCGAACGTGAAATTCCTGCGGCTGACGCGCTTAATCAGGACTATTGACGTGAAGGTCGCCCGTTTGCCTCGTGACCCCGGTCCCGCGGGCTGGAACCGGTTGTTGCCAAATGCCGAACCTCCAACGCCGTTGGAAGGCAAGATCACTGCCGATTGGCTGGTGATTGGCGCGGGATTTGCAGGGCTAGCTGCGGCACATCGCCTGTCCAAACACGCGCCTGGTGATCGTATCGTCGTACTGGATGCTGTGCGTGTGGGCGATGGTCCGGCGGGGCGCAATTCAGGGTTCATGATCGATCTCCCACATGATCTGACGTCTGACGACTATGGCGGTGCGTTGGACGCCGACCTGGCCCAAACCCAAGATAATCGACGTGGCATCGACCATGCGCGCGAGATGGTTCAGGAGTACGGGCTAAACGAAGAGGCCTTTGTTGTATCGGGCAAGATCAACGGTGCGGTGACAGATACGGGAATCGCGCATAACACTAGCTTTGCGCGCCATCTTGCAGCGATGAACGAACCCTATCAGATGTATGACGCGGCCCAGATGCGTGACATCACTGGCACGGATTATTATCAAAGCGGCTTGTTTACGCCGGGCACCGCAATGATCCAACCGGCAATGTATGTGCGCGGCATCGCCGCCGGGCTACGATCCAACCGTGTGTCGATCCATGAGATGAGCCCCGTCACTGCTTTGGAGCGGGATGGCGACTGGATCGCGACGACCCCCAAGGGCCAAGTCACAGCACCGCGTGTGATCATGGCTGTGAACGGGCATTTGAACAGCTTCGGTTATCTGCCCGGCAGGTTGATGCATGTATTTACCTATGCCTCAATGACCCGGGTTCTAAGCACCGAGGAAGTTGCACGTTTGGGCGGACAGCCAATCTGGGGCCTGACCCCTGCCGATCCGATGGGAACGACCGTGCGACGCATATCTGGTGTGGGTGGCGACCGGATCATCATCCGCAATCGGTTCACGTTTGATCCATCAATGGAGGTCAGCGCAGCGCGCATCGACCGCGTCGCCCGTGATCATGACCGCGCCTTTGGCGCGCGGTTTCCAATGCTCAAAGACGTCGGAATGGAATTCCGCTGGGGCGGCAGGCTATGCCTTAGCCGGAACAATGTGCAGGTGATTGGCGAACTGGATCAGGGTCTGTTTTCGGCTTGCTGTCAGAATGGTTTAGGCATTGCGAAAGGCACTTTGGCTGGAGGGTTGGCCACTGAGTTAGCCTTGGGCGCAACCTCACCTGCGCTCAATCGCGCACTCACGGCAGAAACGCCGAAGCGCCTGCCACCAGAACCGCTCGCTCGCATAGGGGCAAACTTGCTTCTAAAACTGCAAGAGCGGCGCGCAGGAAATGAACTCTAAGCCATATTTACAGAACGTGCTGGCGCCATG
>CALAGN010000135.1 GCA_937891785.1 uncultured Octadecabacter sp. | reverse complement strand
AGTTTTCGATTCCCCAAACTCGGCAATGAGTGTTGTTTGGCGTGGCGGCATATTTCTCAGCGCCGCCTCGCGTGAGCAGTCCTGCCAAATTTCCAATTTGGCAGCGCCCGAACCGCCCCCACGGGGCAGGCGCTTACGCCCACCCCTCGGTTCGGGCGCAAGTGGGTGATTGATAGGGTCAGCGTGGATCGGCATAGTCGGTGTCTCGCCCTTGCCCCCAACACGATTCCCCCGTATACGCGCGCCTGTTGAAGCAGCGGAACAGTTGCGAACGGGCAGGGTCGGGATATCCGGCCCTTCGTTCGTTTCCGGTGCGCATATCAACGTAAACCCAGTCCGGCGGACCAAGACCCGTTCGGCCAACAACGACCGTAGGAAATACACGCCACATGGCTCAGAACACAACTATGGAGGAATTCGAAGCCCTTCTGAACGAAAGCTTCGAAATCGACACACCGTCCGAAGGCTCGGTTGTCAAAGGCAAAGTCATCGCAATCGAAGCGGGTCAAGCCATCATCGACGTCGGCTACAAGATGGAAGGCCGCGTTGACATTAAAGAATTCGCAAACCCCGGCGAAGCGCCCGACATTTCTGTAGGTGACATTGTTGAAGTGTTCCTGCGTCAGGTCGAGAACGCCCGCGGCGAAGCCGTCATTTCCCGTGAAATGGCCCGTCGCGAAGAAGCTTGGGATCGTCTGGAAAAAGCATACGCAGACGAAGAGCGCGTCGAAGGCGCAATCTTTGGTCGCGTCAAAGGCGGCTTTACTGTCGATCTGGGCGGCGCGGTTGCGTTCCTTCCCGGCAGCCAGGTTGATGTGCGCCCCGTGCGCGATGCTGGCCCGTTGATGGGTCTTAAGCAGCCGTTCCAAATCCTAAAAATGGACCGTCGTCGTGGCAACATCGTTGTCTCACGTCGTGCGATCCTTGAAGAATCCCGTGCCGAGCAGCGCGCCGAAGTTATCGGCAACCTGACCGAAGGCCAGGAAGTTGATGGCGTGGTCAAGAACATCACCGAATACGGTGCGTTTGTTGACCTTGGCGGCGTTGACGGCCTGCTGCACGTGACTGACATGGCATGGCGCCGCGTGAACCACCCCTCCGAGATCCTTTCGATTGGCGAAACGATCAAGGTGCAGGTCATCAAGATCAACAAAGAAACCCACCGTATCAGCCTTGGCATGAAACAGCTGCAGGACGATCCGTGGAATGCAGTCGAAGCAGCTTATCCGCTTGAGTCGACACACACTGGCCGCGTGACCAACATCACCGACTATGGCGCATTTGTTGAACTTGAACCCGGCGTCGAAGGTCTGGTTCACGTGTCCGAAATGTCTTGGACCAAAAAGAACGTACACCCCGGCAAGATCGTTTCCACCAGCCAAGAAGTTGAAGTCATGGTTCTGGAAATCGATAGCGCCAAGCGTCGCGTTTCCCTTGGCCTCAAGCAAACTCAGCGTAACCCATGGGAAGTGTTTGCAGAAACCCACCCCGAGGGCACTGAAGTCGAAGGCGAAGTCAAGAACATCACCGAGTTCGGTCTGTTCGTTGGTCTTGAAGGCGACATCGACGGCATGGTTCACCTGTCCGACCTCACATGGGAAGGCCGTGGCGAAGACGTTATCGGCGATTTCCGTAAGGGCGACATGGTCAACGCGAAAGTCACCGAGGTGGACGTTGAGAAGGAGCGCATCAGCCTCTCGATCAAAGCCATGGACGGCGATCCGTTTGCCGAAGCCGTTGGCGGCGTCAAGCGCGGCTCGATCGTTACTGTCGAAGTGACCAAGATCGAAGATGGCGGCATCGAAGTGTCTTACGAAGGCATGACGTCGTTCATCCGTCGCAGCGACTTGTCGCGTGACCGTGCCGAGCAGCGCCCAGAGCGTTTCGGTGTAGGCGACAAGGTTGACGTCCGTGTGACCAATATCGACCCTAAGACACGTCGTCTGGGTATGTCGATCAAAGCACGCGAGATTGCAGAAGAGAAAGAAGCCGTAGAGCAGTTCGGATCGTCAGATTCGGGCGCGAGCCTTGGCGATATTCTTGGTGCAGCTCTCAAGGGCGACGAGTAATCAACGCCTTACAAGTTTGAAAACGCCCCGTGCCGCAAGGTGCGGGGCGTTTTCCGTCTTGGGGTTAAAAGTCCCCGAATCGCACGTTTTTTCTGCGTCGCGGCGAAACCGTTGATCCAATTGCCGCTGTTTAACGCAGCCGTCCCAGCCCTATTTTTGGCCAAAATTCGACAAAAATCCTGACTTAGGCCGCTTTCACGCAGAAACGGACTATTCCTTGTAAGCTGAGTTCGGCCTATAGTTTCGCAGGATAGGCGAGTCCAACCCGCCGTGAATATAATTCCTGCAATAGGGGACCACACATGATCCGTTCGGAACTGATCCAGCGCATTGCTGACGAAAATCCACATTTGTATCAGCGGGATGTCGAAAAAATCGTGAATACGATTTTTGATGAAGTGATCGAAGCCATGGCGTCAGGGGACCGCGTTGAACTGCGCGGCTTTGGCGCATTTTCCGTCAAGAAGCGCGATGCCAGAGTGGGGCGTAACCCGCGCACTGGTGAATCGGTCAGCGTTAAAGAAAAGCACGTGCCTTTCTTCAAGACCGGCAAGCTGCTCCGCGATCGCTTGAACGACAACTAAGGACGACCACATGACTTACATTCGCTATGGCTTTTGGGCCGTTGTTGCCGTTTGCATGATCGCTGTCGGCCTTGCCAACCGGACGATGACCGAATTGAGCGCCATGCCCAAGGTGCTGGCTGATGCGCTGGGTCTCTCGCCTACTATTGAATTGCCCTTGTTTGTGCTGTTGTTCCTTGGTGTTGGTTTGGGGCTGCTGATCGGCTTTTTGTGGGAATGGATTCGCGAGTATAAAGAACGCGTCGCGTCCCGTGCAAAAGACCGCGAGCTTGCAGCACTGCGCCGCGAGATTGCGTCGCTCAAGGATGAAAAGCACGAAGGTCATGACGAAGTTTTGGCCCTGCTTGATAAGGCCAGCTAGGGCGCAGCATGAGATCCGACATTCAGGTCAAGATTTGCGGGTTGCGCGATGCAGTGGGCCTGAGCGCCGCCGTGGATGCTGGTGCGCGCTACGTCGGCTTTGTCTTCTTCCCGAAATCACCGCGCGCGGTGACAGTCACGCAGGCTGTAACACTTGCCGTGCAGGTTCCCGTTGGCGTGGCCAAGGTCGCGCTTGTCGTGGACGCGGATGATGCAATGCTGGATGAGATCACTGCGCAGGTGCCGCTGGATATGCTGCAGCTTCACGGGCACGAAACACCTGAACGCGTTGCCCAGATACGCACGCGCTATGGTCTGCCTGTTATGAAGGCAATCGGCGTCGCGGATGCGGGCGATCTGGATCAGATTGATGCCTATGCTGCCGTTGCGGACCAGCTTTTGATCGATGCCAAACCACCCAAGGGGGCCGATTTGCCTGGCGGCAACGGATTGGCATTTGATTGGCGTTTACTGGCAAGGCGCAAATACTGGACCAAGCCGTGGATGCTGGCGGGCGGATTGACGCCTGACAATGTGGCTGAAGCGGTCAAGCTGACAGGCGCTTTGCAAGTCGATGTGAGTTCGGGCGTGGAAACCGCGCCGGGGGTTAAGGATGCAGGGCTGATTGCCGCGTTTTTGAAGGCTACAGCTTAGCAGCCAAGCCACATAGGAACTGGCTTTCAATGAAAGTCTGTGGCCCTAGCGCTTTACCCCTGCACGTCACCGCGCTACATCTCGCTCAAGCCCATGGGAGACGCGCAATGCCTGACGATATTTTAAACTCATTCATGACCGGCCCTGATGAAAATGGCCGTTTCGGCGATTTTGGCGGGCGGTTTGTTTCTGAGACACTCATGCCATTGATCCTGGAACTTGAGGCCCAGTACGAGCACGCCAAAACGGACGAAACGTTTTGGGCCCAAATGCATGACCTGTGGACACATTACGTGGGTCGCCCCAGCCCGCTGTATTATGCGGAACGTCTGACGCAGCACCTTGGCGGCGCCAAGATCTACCTAAAGCGGGACGAGCTGAACCACACAGGCGCGCACAAAATTAACAACGTGCTGGGCCAGATCATTCTGGCGCGCCGGATGGGCAAAACGCGCATTATCGCTGAAACGGGCGCAGGGCAGCACGGCGTTGCCACGGCGACGGTCTGTGCGAAATTTGGATTGAAATGCGTCGTCTATATGGGCGCGCACGACGTGGAACGCCAAGCTCCCAACGTCTTTCGCATGAAGCTGCTGGGCGCCGAGGTGATCCCAGTGACGTCAGGCCGCGGCACGTTGAAAGACGCGATGAATGACGCTTTGCGCGATTGGGTGACCAATGTGCACGACACGTTCTATTGTATCGGCACGGTCGCGGGGCCGCACCCCTACCCGGCGATGGTGCGTGATTTTCAAGCTATCATCGGCAAAGAAGCCAAAGAGCAGATGCAGGCCGCCGAAGGGCGCCTTCCCGATACTATCATTGCCGCGATCGGTGGCGGATCGAATGCGATGGGTCTATTTTTCCCGTTCCTTGACGATACGGATGTGAACATCATTGGCGTCGAAGCCGGCGGCAAGGGCGTGAACTCCAAGATGGAACACTGCGCATCCCTGACGGGTGGTCGCCCTGGTGTGCTGCACGGCAACCGCACGTATTTGTTGCAAGATGATGATGGCCAAATTCTTGAAGGGTTCAGTATTTCTGCGGGTCTCGATTATCCCGGAATTGGCCCCGAGCATGCTTGGCTGCACGAAATTGGCCGCGCCCAATATGTTAGCATCACCGATTTAGAAGCGCTTGAGGCGTTCCAGCTATCGTGTGAACTCGAGGGGATCATACCCGCGCTGGAACCGTCCCATGCCCTTGCGCATGTGATGAAAATCGCGCCTGAATTGCCAAAGGATCACCTGATCATCATGAACATGTGTGGCCGTGGTGATAAGGATATCTTTACCGTCGCGCGTGCGCTTGGCTTTGAAATGGGTAGCTTTTAAGGCACCGCGTAGCGTTCCAGGACTTGCAGCGAGACAATTTCCAATGCCCGCACATGGGTCGCCGCAAGGTTGACCCGTGGCGCGCAGTCTTCGTCATGTGCCTGCAAGAACCGGCTCGCGCAAAGGCACCAGTGATCACCAGATTTTAGGCCCGCAAACCCGAATTCCGGCCGCGGTGTGCTTAGGTCGTTGCCAAGGTATTTCGAGAACGCAAGGAATTCAGCCGTCATCACCGCGCAGACGGTGTGGCTGCCCTGATCCTCAGAGCAGGTGTCGCAAGCGCCATTGCGGAAAAACCCTGTGATGGGATCGGTTGAACACGGGATCAGTGTGTCGCCGTATACATTGCGGGACGGGTCCATTTTCATGTCAAAGCCCCTCTGCGATTTGGCGGAATAATGCGATGTTTTGATCGCCGACACCATCGTCGCGAAAGGCGCGATCAGCGGCGTTGACGGCGATCACGACACCGCGCATCCGATCAATATAGATATACTGGCCATAAAAACCCCGCCCCATAGCGACCCCCTCATCAGATCCTTGGGGGATCCACCATTGATAGCCATAACCGATCTCGCCCGCTGCGGTGGGCGCACTTGGCGTGAAACTGTCGGCGATCCAAGCTTCAGCAACGATGCGGTTGCCATTCCATTCGCCGCCCTGCGCGACCATCGCACCAAAACGGGCGTAATCTCGCGTAGAGACATTCAGACCGCCCAGTACAAAGGCAACGCCATATCCGTCCGCCACATAGTAGGGGCTACCTTCAAGTCCAAGTGGTTGTAGCACTCGCTCGTTCAAAAGGTCGGGCACTGAACGCCCTGACGCACCGCGAACGACCATGCCGACCACATGGGTGTCAATCGATACATATTTCCAAGTTTCGCCAGCATCTGCAAAGGTCTCGGTCAGGTCGGCGGTAAAGCCGTCCATTGAACCGCCAAGCGCAAGGATTCGGCCCATCTGGTTGATGTCGCTCCAGAAATCGACCGAGTCCTCGTTAAACATAACGCCTGATGACATGTTAAGAACATTGCGCATTGTCGCGCCTTCGTAGGCTGATCCGGCCAATTGTGGCGCATATCTAGTGACGAGGTCGTCGATACTTTCGATTGTACCGTCCTCAAGCAAGGTGCCGACCAAAATGGACAAATAGCTTTTGGCGACCGACCAACTGATCCGCTGCGCGGTTTGCGCGCTGTCTGGGTCTTGCAGGTAATAGCTTTCGTGGCGCAGTTGTCCGTTCTGTAAAATGACCAGACCAGTTATGTTACGCGCCACGATCCAGTCCTGCACGTTTGTCGGTAAATCAAAGGCCGGGCCCGCCGGCAGGGGCGAAATAGGGCCATCACCACGCGGCATGGCAACGGTTTCAAACATGCCGCCCATGGCCGAGAAATTATTGACGATCTTTTCTTCGGAAAACAGGCTGTTCACAGCCAGAAGGCGCGTCAGCTTCTCGCGGTGCCAGATGCCAAGGACAATCCCGACAACGACCAAAGTGGCGACCAGTCGAAACAGCCATTTCAGAAGAATTTTCATGTTTTTCCTTTCGTTCGCGATAGCTTGTCACGCGCATAGGTGCAGGGCAATCCCGACACGGGGTTCAAGGCGACGTCGTTCAGGGAGGGGCCAGCCAGTTGACCCAGCGGCCATGATAATCGACCCGTGCCAGACGGATCGGTGCGCCGTCACCAGGCCAAAGACGCAATGTCAGGGCAGCACCCAGTGTGTTGCCATCACCTTCCATACCCAGCCATGCAAGGGGGGCATTATCAGTTGCGCGCGCACCTGCTGCCATGATCAGCTCGTTGCCGCGGGCTTGCACTGCGAGCGGAAAATACTGCCATGCAATTGTGTGATAGATCAGGTGCAGGTGACCATTGCGCGGTGTGGTCAAGCGCGGTTCGAGCCAGTCAATCGCGTCGCCCATGTCGGGCATCTGCGCAGCAGCGATGGCGGCCGTCGTCAGCGTCAAGCGTTCGGGTTGGTCGGGCCAAAGATAGGCGCGCAATCGCAGGCTGTCGCGGTGCGGATCAAGCGGGTTCAGGTCTACGCCTGCGCGGTCTACGACATGCGGTGCGGTGTTTGGGGGCAAGGGGCCGTTCCAATCGGGATGCAGCGTCAGGATCGGCTCGGGTGCGCCGAAATGCTGGCCCTGCACGACCATCCCATAGTGATTCCAGTTCAGGTTGAGCCCCGCGCTTGCGCCCAGTTCGGACGTGACAAACGGCAGATTGATCCGGTCCGCCAGCCAGTGCCCCGCCGCGATCAGCCCGACCGAACGGCGTACTTCGTTGGTTTGTGGCGCAGAGTTAAGGAAGGTATTGATGAAATCCGTTTCGGATTCAAAAGCATGGTTAATTAAGTGCCATACGACATCATCGGGTTTTTTATGTGGAGGATAGACATCCGCCAACCATGCGCGCCCGTCAATACAGAGCGCATGGAGCGCGCCACAAAGTCGCAGCGGCACGCTTTCACCGCGCGGTGACATATCGCCCGGCCAGAAGACAGCACAGGCGTTTAATAAATGGTGAGTCCAAAGCCGCGCAGTGCTCCGCCTGATCGCGCAGTGCGGCCCGCAAGTCGTCAGGGCTGCGGGTCACTGACGAAACTTGTCAGTAAGTTTTTGCAAAGCCGAACGCGTGTCGCTGCTCGTTGAAGGCTCGGGCACTGTGGCCACCACCGGTTTCGTCTTGGGCGCAGTCGTCGATGAACGTGCGGGCGTGACACGCAGCGCCACCGCATTCAGCGCACGCGACCCGTCCCCTTGGGTCAGTGAAGCCGCCCCGTCCGACAACCCGCGCAGCACATCATCAAGCCAGCCGTCATCGGCCTTCGCAAAATCGTGCAGCACATATCCTGCCACACGGTCTTTGTGACCGGGATGGCCAACGCCCATGCGCACGCGGTCGTAGTGCGGGCCGATATGTTGGTGAATGGAGCGCAAGCCATTGTGGCCCGCATGACCGCCGCCCGCTTTTAGGCGAACCTTGGCGGGGGCCAGGTCAATCTCGTCGTGAAACACGGTGATGTCGGTGCTGTCGAGCTTGTAAAACCGCATTGCGTCGCCGACCGACTGGCCGGACAGGTTCATGAATGTTTCCGGCTTCAGCAGGATCACCTTTTCACCGCCAAGGTTGCCTTCGCTTACTTGACCCTGAAACTTCGCGCGCCACGGGGCAAAACTGTGGTCAGCAGCGATTTGGTCAAGCGCCATAAAGCCGATGTTATGTCGGTTGCGCGCGTATTTCGCACCGGGATTTCCAAGGCCAATAAATAATTTCATGCGCGCAAACTAGCCGCGATCACGGCCCCTTACCAGCGCCACGAAACTAAAAACGGGGCTCCGAAAGGCCCCGTTTTTAAATTCTGGAAGGCGGCGAAGATTACTCTTCGGCAGCGCCGTCAGTTGTCGGCACTTCGTCGGCTGCGACTCCGTCCTCGTCTTCACCAGCGGAACGCATGCTGGATGGCGCCTGAAGGTTGGCGATAACAAAGTCGCGGTCGATCGTTGGCTTAACGCCCGCTGGCAGAGCGATCGACGAAATCGTGACTGTGTCGCCAACTTCGAGGCCGGTCAGGTCAACCACGATATGCTCGGGGATATCGCCAGCCGTAACGATCAGTTCGATCTCAGGACGGACAACCGTCAGAACGCCGCCCTTTTTGATGCCAGGAGCAGCATCTTCGTTGATAAATTCAACCTGAAGGAACATAGCGATCTTGGACGTGCGCTTGAGGCGCAGTAGGTCAAGGTGAATGGGCAGATCTTTAACAACATCGCGCTGCACGTTACGGCAGATCACGCGGACGTCTTCCTGGCCTTCAACCTTGAGGTTGAAAAGCGTCGACATAAAGCGGCCAGCGCGCAGGCGTGTCAGCAGCGGGTTGAACGGGATCGAAATCGGCATTGGCTCGGCGTCGCCACCATAAACGATGCCGGGAACGTTCATTGCACGGCGGGCGGAACGTGCCGCACCTTTGCCTGTGCCAGTGCGGATGTCAGCGTGAAGATCAGGAATTTTACCTGCCATTTGTCTTGTCCTTTACATATCTCGCGCATCCCGTTTGTTGTTGGGGACCCGCTTTCAAATATGGGCATGACATTGGCGTCAAAATCCCAGTGAAGTCGCGCATATATGGCAGGGTTGCCGGTTTGGAAAGATGATTCTGGCTTGCGTCAGGCTTTGGCCTGTGGCTAGTCGCTGCTATGTCAGTTGTTAGCGCTCTCATTCTATCCCGTCGTCCTGCCTCTGCCTTTGTGGTGGTGGGCCTTTTCTGGGGCTGTTTCGCCGCCTATGTCCCTGTGATCAAGGCGCAAATGGGCGTGAACGACGCACAATTTGGCACGCTTTTGCTGGGCTCGGCGTTCGGGCTAGTGTCGTCGATGTTTCTGGCACCGCGTGTGGATCGGTTGTTGGGTGAACGGGGCATGCAAGTCGCAGCTGTTTTGCTGGCGTTTGTCTGGCTCTTTCCGGCACAGATCACGACACCGGTTGTGTTTTTTGCGGTTTTCGTTGGTGTCGGCCTATGTTCCGGTCTGCTGGATGTGATCATGAACGCGCGGGTGAGCGAACTTGAAGGGCGTACGGGCCGCAGTTTGATGAACGGCAACCACGCGATGTTTTCAGTGGCCTATGCAATTGGCGCGCTGGTCGTTGGGGCGGCGCGCGAAGGTGGGCTTGATCCGCTGTGGGTGTTTGGCGCGATGGGCATTGTGACGCTCCTGATCGCCACGCAACTGCGTATTCATGTTGATACGGTCGAACCCGCGGATGGTATTCGCGGGCGTTTTCCGCTGATCCCTATCCTGATTTGCGGTGGCATCGTCTTGGTTGCGTTCATGTCGGAAGCCACCGTCGAGGCATGGGCGGCCCTGCATGTGGAACGCACGCTGGGTGGGGGCGCTGCCGAGGGCGCGCTTGGCCCCGCGATGTTGGGTGTCACGATGGCGATTGGCCGGTTTTCAGGGCAGGTCGTGTCGGAAAAATTGCGCGAGGTATCAGTGATCCTCTGGGCGTCGCTCATTTCCGCAAGCGGTGCGATTGTCGCCGCCCTTGCACCAACACCGATGGTCGCTTATGTGGGCTTCGGCATCTTGGGTTTGGGCGTGTCGGTCATTGGCCCGATGGGGCTGGCGCTTGTCGGAAAGCTGGTCGCCGCGCATCACCGGACGGAGGCGATTAGCAAGGCTGCCGTCATGGGCTTTTCCGGCTTCTTCCTTGCACCCGTGTTAATGGGTTACGCAAGTCAGGCGTTTGGATTGCGCGTCGCATTCGCCTGTGTGGCACTCCTGCTGGTGACAGCTGTGCCGCTCAGCCTGCTGGCTGCGCGGTTGCGCGCAACGATCAAGGCTGGTTAGACCCAATCACCTTCGAACCCTTTAGGAACCAACAGGATATTGCGATCAACGTCGTGAATATCACGCTTGCCACACAGCGCCATTGTCGTGTCGAGCTCTTTGTGGATAACCTCAAGCGCGGTGGTCACGCCCTTTTCGCCCATTGCCCCAAGACCGTAGACAAAGGCGCGGCCAATATAAGTGCCCTTGGCCCCCATCGCCATCGCCTTAAGCACGTCCTGACCGGACCGGATGCCGCTATCAAGGTGCACTTCGACCTTGTCGCCGACAGCGTCGAGGATCGCAGGCAACATGCGGATCGACGACAGCGCTCCGTCCAACTGCCGCCCGCCATGGTTGGACACGATGATTGCATCCGCGCCCAGTTTGGCGGCCAATTTGGCGTCTTCAACGTCCATGATCCCCTTGAGGATCACCTTGCCGCCCCACATCTTCATCAGTTCCGCCACACGCTTCCAATCCAGTGCTTGATCAAAGGCTTCGGCAGTCCAGGACGAGAGTGATGAGGGATCAGAAACGCCCTTGGCATGGCCTATAACATTGCCGAAACTGCGCCGCTTGGTTTGCAACATCTGAAGGCCCCACGACCATTTCGTCGCAAGGTTGGCGATGCTGGAAAGGGTCAGTTTTGGCGGGGCGGAAAGACCGTTCTTGAGGTCTTTGTGTCGCTGGCCCTGCAGCTGCAGATCAAGCGTGATAACGATGGCCGAACAGCCTGCTTCGCGTGCGCGATCAAACAGGCGACGCATGAAATCATCGTCCTTGAGCGTGTAGACCTGAAACCAGAACGGCTTGGTCGTATTTTCCGCCACGTCCTCGATCGAGCAGATCGATAGGGTGGAAAGCGTGAACGGCACGCCGAATTTTTCCGCGGCACGTGCCGCTTTGATTTCACCATCGGCGCATTGCATGCCCGTCAGGCCAACAGGGGCAAGAGCCACAGGCATGGACACATCCTGCCCGATCATCTGTGTTTTGGTGGTGCGATTGGTCATATCAACGGCCACGCGTTGGCGCAGGCGGATCTGGTCGAAATCGGATGTGTTCTCGCGAAAGGTTTGTTCAGTCCAGCTGCCGGTTTCGGCGTAGTCATAAAACATCTTTGGCGCGCGGCGTTTGTAGATCCGTTTCAGATCGTCGATTGTGGTGATGACGGGCATGGCAGGGCCTTTCGCGCGGTATTGGTTAGGTTGTGTTACCAATTCGGCGCGGTTACGGCAAGAACCATCAACGCCGCAGCCCGTCGCTACGCGCGGAGCCTCCGGCGGAAGTTATTGTGGAAGAAAAAGCGGATCAGGCGCGATGTGCACCGTCGGCTAGCGATTTGACGAAGGCGAGCACATCGACGGGGCTGTCGCCATTGGCGATCCGTTCAACGATGGCGGATCCGACGACTGTGCCATCAGCGACGGCGGCGATTTCTTGCGCGGTGTCAGGCGTGCGCACGCCAAAGCCGACTATGACGGGCAGGTCGGTTTTGGATTTGATACGTGCCACCTCGGGGGCCACATCGACGGCTTGCGCGGCGGCGGCTCCGGTGATTCCGGTGATCGAGACGTAGTAGACAAAGCCCGACGTGTTTTGCAGCACCTTGGGCAGGCGTTTATCATCGGTTGTGGGTGTCGCGAGGCGGATGAAGTTGATGCCAGCGGCCTTCGCGGGAATGCATAGCTCGCTGTCTTCTTCGGGGGGAAGGTCAACGATGATCAGCCCGTCGATCCCCGCTGCAACCGCGTCCTTGAGGAAACGGTCCACGCCGCGCGAATAGATCGGATTGTAGTAGCCCATGAGGACGATTGGGGTCGCATCATCCGTCTTGCGGAACTCACGCGCGATTTGCAGGGTCTTTTCAAGGGTCTGCCCCGCCTCAAGTGCGCGCTGCCCAGCGAGCTGGATGGTCGGGCCGTCGGCCATAGGATCAGTGAACGGAATGCCCAGTTCTATGATATCAACGCCCGCAGCCGGAAGCCCGCGCACGATTTCAAGCGACGTGTTATAATTGGGGTCGCCCGCCATGACATAGGCGACGAACGCCTTTTTGCCTGCTGTGTGAAGTTCGGCGAATTTGGCGTCAATGCGTGTCATGTCAGTCCCCGTTTGCAAACCTGTGGAGGTTTGCGCCATGGGGGCGGGAAAATCAAGGGGTGCCTTGCGGTGTTGCGTGGCGCGCCGTAGAAGCGCGCAAACAATCAAGCCGGAGTCTGCGCTATGGGTTTTAAGATGGGTATCGTGGGTCTGCCAAACGTTGGCAAATCGACCTTGTTTAATGCGCTGACCCGCACGGCAGCGGCGCAGGCGGCGAACTTTCCGTTTTGCACGATCGAACCCAATGTGGGCGATGTGGCCGTGCCGGACAAGCGTCTGGATCAGCTGGCGGCGATTGCCGGATCCAAACAGATCATTCCGACGCGCATGACATTTGTGGATATCGCGGGCCTTGTGAAGGGGGCCAGCAAGGGCGAGGGGCTGGGCAACCAGTTTCTTGCCAACATCCGCGAGGTCGACGCGATTGCGCATGTGCTACGCTGTTTTGAAGACGGCGATGTGACCCACGTAGAAGGCCGCGTGAACCCTGTCGAGGACGCGGCGACGATTGAAACCGAGTTGATGTTGTCGGATCTGGAAAGCATCGAAAAGCGATTGGTCAATATCACCCGCAAGGTCCGTGGCGGTGACAAGGAAGCGGTGCAGCAGGAGCGCCTCTTGCGGGCTGCGCAAGCAGTGTTGGAAGACGGCCAGCCTGCACGCGTTGTGGACGTGGACGAAGATGATGCCAAGCAGTGGAAAATGCTGCAATTACTGACGGCTAAGCCGGTCTTGTATGTCTGTAACGTGGGCGAGGATGAAAGCGTTTCGGGCAATGCGCATTCTGCCGCCGTTGCCGAAATGGCGGCTACCGAGGGCAACGCCCATGTGATTATCAGCGCGCAAATCGAAGAAGAAATCACCCAGCTTGATGCGGACGAGGCTGAAATGTTTCTGACTGAGATGGGTCTGGCCGAGGCAGGTTTGGATCGTCTGATCGAAGCGGGCTACAGCCTGTTGCATCTAGAGACATACTTTACCGTTGGCCCCAAAGAGGCGCGCGCATGGACGATCCGCGCGGGCACAAGTGCGCCCAAGGCGGCGGGTGTCATCCACGGTGATTTTGAAAAAGGGTTCATCCGCGCCGAGACGATTGCGTTCGATGATTTCGTCGGTTTGGGGGGCGAAAGTGCTGCCAAAGAAGCTGGAAAAATGCGTGCCGAAGGTAAGGTCTATGTGGTGAAGGACGGCGACGTACTGCACTTTTTGTTTAATACCTGAGAAAGATAGGCCGTTATTGCGCGGGCGGTCAGGTTGGATGCCTCCGGCGGGAGTGTATTTAAACAGAAGAATTGTTGGCCGCAGGCCAGGCACGCAGAAGTTCTGCGGCTGTGCATCTTTCGACTTGCCCCTCGTTTGTCGCGTCGCTAAACGGGGCCTTAGAGACGTGGCCGAGTGGTCGAAGGCGCTCCCCTGCTAAGGGAGTAACGGGGAAACTCGTTCGAGGGTTCGAATCCCTTCGTCTCTGCCATCAACCCTTTTAAGTCATTGCTATTAATTGATTTATTTGGGGGATGGTGTTTCGAACTACCTAAAGAACAGCCATCCTGAAAATGATGCTTTTGGGCCTATTTAGGCGGTCTTTTGGTCAGTTGTTCAGATTTTACGTGCTTAGAAAATCCTCTATTCATTTTTGGGAACATTGACTTGCTGCCCATATGTGGCAATCGGAGACCGCGCCGCGTGTTTGCTGGCGCTCAGCTGGCCTTTGTGCGAGGTGCCTATACTGTCGTCAAACGGTCGTTAAACGACAGGGTAAAACAATGTTTGCCACCATAGGAAAATAAGGGTTTTCTAGTGCCTAACTTTGAGACCCTTTTACGACAGGGTTGCAGCACTGGGGAGTGCATGGATTTGGCTTTAAGAAAAGTGCGGGCAATTATTGTACAACCTTGGATTCAAACATCAAGTGCAACGGTTGATTTGAAGGTCGCGATTTCGTCGGCCATGGCTTCAGCGGGTGTTCTCCAACCGAGGGTTTTTCTCGGACGGTTGTTCATCAGGTTTGCGATGTCGTTGAGCCATGTTTGGCTGGCATCGCTCAGGTCCGTTCCTTTGGGCATGAACTGGCGCAGCAAGCCATTAGTATTCTCGTTGCTGCCGCGCTGCCAGGGGGCGTGCGGATCGCAGAACCAGATGTCTATTTTCAGCCGCCGCGCCAATTCTGGGTGGCAGGCCATCTCGGAGCCGCGGTCGTAGGTCATGCTCTTGCGCACCGCAGCGGGTAGTCGTCTCATCTGGCGAATGAAGCTGTCGAGCGCGGCCTCGGCCCCATTGCCATCCATTTTGCAAAGAATGACAAAGCGTGTCTTGCGCTCGACCAAGGGGCCCACTGACGAGCGATTGAATGCGCCCTTGATGAGATCGCCCTCCCAATGGCCTGGTACCAGTCGTGCTTCGATCTCGTCAGGGCGATTGATAATGCGCAATGATTCCGGGACCATGGACGTGCCCGCCGCTGTCCTGCGCTTGAGCCCAGGCTTGGGCTTCGCTTGACGCAACGCCTCGATCATCGCCGCCTTCAGCCCACCACGTGGCTGCGCGTAAATCGCGGCATAGATGGTCTCATGGCTCACATGGGCGGGATGGATCATCAGGCTTCATGAGGCGCAGTCTCTGCGCAATCTGCTCAGGCGACCGCTTCCCAGATGGGGCGGTTCGAGACCGAGACGCTGGCCTTGCCCGAGAACCGGGAGACGCTGGCCGATCTGAAAGGCACGTGGATTGACCTGTAGTGTTTGTCCAGCATCGCTGTGCTGTTGCCCATCTGTTTGCTTAGTGCGTGCGTGCTAACGCCGCGCTTCAAGTCGCGTGTCGCATAGTAATGTCGCAAGCTGTAAAGCGTCCGCGTCTTGCCGTCTGCGCCAGTTTTCAAACCCAGCTCATCCAACAATGCGTTAAAGTGTGCGTTCAAATTATGTATCGTAGCAAC
>CALAGN010000134.1 GCA_937891785.1 uncultured Octadecabacter sp. | reverse complement strand
ACGGATTTGCAATCCGCTGCGTAACCACTCCGCCAACTCGCCGCAAAGAAAGGGCCGGATATACCAGCATTGCAGAGGGTGCAAGCGGTGATCAGGCGTTGCCCCCGCGCAGGGATTATGGCATCACAACCCAACAGATTCTGAACGAAAGAGTTTAGCTTTGGCAGACTATGCAACCCGCCGCATAACGATGGTTGATACGCAGGTGCGACCGTCCGATGTGACAAAATTCCCGATCATTGACGCGATGCTGTCGGTTCCGCGCGAAGAATACCTTCCGGCAGACAAGGCTGAATCGGCTTATGTTGGTGAAAACATTACGCTTTCCGGTGGTCGCTGCGTGCTCGAGCCGCGCACCTTTGCCAAAATGTTGGATGCGTTAACCATTGATCCTGCCAATGTTGTTTTGGATCTGGGCTGTGGGCTTGGCTATTCCACAGCGGTTCTGGCGCAAATGGCGGATTTCGTTGTAGCCGTCGAGGATGACAGCGCGCGGGTACGCGAAGCGCAGCAGAACCTATCGAGCCATGGCGTGGACAACGCGGCCGTTGTCGAAGGTCCCTTGGCCGAAGGGGCCAAGAATAGCGGGCCTTATGATATTATTTTACTGGAAGGTGGCGCTGAACAGGTGCCCGCTGCATTGCTTGATCAACTCAAGGATGGTGGCCGGATCGCCGTTGTTTTTTGCGAAGGTGCCCTTGGCGTGGTGCGCATTGGCCATAAGTTAAACGGGACAGTGACGTGGCGCTTTTCGTTTAATGCAGGTGCGCCAGTGGCAACTGGGTTTGAAAACGCGACTACATTTACACTTTGATGTTTTGGTGTAGCCGGGTGCTGCGCTTTTGAATGACAATACGTGGTTTGAGGATGGCGACAATGGATTTGCGTAAGGCGATTTCGACGATTGGACTGGTGGCGGTGCTTTTTGCCGCGCCTGCCATTGCGACAGCCGAAAGCCTCGCGGATGCTTTGGCCGACGCCTATGACAACAGCGGACTCCTCAACCAGAACCGCGCCTTGTTGCGCGCCGCAGACGAGGATGTTGCGCAATCGCTGGCAGCATTGCGCCCTGTGATCAGTTGGTCCACAGGGGCGCAGTATTCGGGCGATCCAGCACCGGGCGCAGATTCGCTGGCGGCTTCTGCGCAGATTTCGGCTGGTCTGCTGATTTATGATGGCGGTGCATCCGGTTTTGCCACCGAATCCCAAAAGGAGCTGGTGCTTGCGACCCGTCAGTCCTTAATTGCGGTCGAGCAGCAGGTGCTCTTGCGCACAGTGCAGGCCTATGTAGATGTGCGCAGTGCCGTTGAATTTCTGGCCTTGCGCCAGAACAATGTGCGGGTGATCACACAGGAATTTCGCGCAGCGCAAGACCGGTTTGATGTCGGCGAAGTGACGCGCACAGATGTCGCATTGGCCGAAGCACGGCTGGCCGCGGCGCGCAGTCTTTTGTCGGCCGCAGAAGGGAGCCTTGCGCGGGTATCAGAAGAATTCAACGCTGTTGTTGGGCGACGTCCCGGAAACCTGAGCCCCGCTTCGCCGGCGCCCTTGGCCCATGATCTGGCTGCCGCGCGTGCCTTTGCCGTGCGCAATCACCCCGACATGTTAGGCCAGCAGCACCGTGTTACAGCAGCGGAACTGAACATCCGCCGCGCCGAGGCTGCGACGGGTCCGAGTGTGAACCTTGGCGGTAACGTGAGCCTGACTGATGGCGGGAATGCCACTGAAACCATAAGCGTGGCGATTGGTGGCCCGATTTATGCTGGTGGGCGTATTGCCAGCCAGATTCGCCAACAGATGGCGCGTCGTGATGCAGAACGGGCCGGTTTGCACATCACCCGCGCAGGTTTGGAACAGCAGGTTGGCAATGCCTATGCGTTCTTGGCAGTGGCCCGCGCAAGTAGCGATGCTTTTGATCGCCAGATTCGCGCCGCCCGCGTGGCGTTTCAAGGTGTGCGCGAAGAGGCGACCCTTGGCGCGCGCACAACGCTGGATGTGCTGAATGCGGAACAGGAACTGCTTGATGCGCAGGCCAGCATGATTTCAGCCCAATCCGACGAGGTTGTCGCGAGCTACTCCGTTTTGGCCGCGATGGGGTTGCTGAACGCGCAACATCTTGGTCTGGCCGTGCAAACCTATGACCCTTCTGCGTACTATTCCCTTGTTGACGATGCCCCCGCCGCCTTGTCCGAGCAGGGTAGGGCGCTTGATCGTGTTCTGCGAGCAATTGGCGAATAACTCAAATCCTTGCTATCGGTTGTAGGAAGGCCTGCAAGCCGCTATTGTTCACCCGAGGCTAAAGCAGGATTAACAATGTTCGACCCCGTCAAAAATGTCGATATCGAGGACGTTTTGTCTTCTATTGGTAGGCTTATCATCGATGTTGATAAGCCGCGCGCGCGCGATTCGGGACCTCTGGCCGAGGCGAGAGGAAGCGCGGCGGTTGCCCCGGAATCTGACGGCATGTCATCCGAACGGCTTGTTTTGACTCCGGCGTTTCGTGTTGCCAAAGAAGCTGAAATGCCCCAGTCGACCCATGATAGCGACGCAGACCTTGTTTCTGATGTAGCTGAATCCGACGATGCGATCGCCGAACACAATGGCAATGAGGTCGGCGTTGCGGCCGATTTACCGCCAGAATTACTTTGGACTGTGCCGAAATCTGACGCGAAAAATTCGGATGGTGCAGGTCGAGACCAAGTGGATGATGGCCCGGCCGAGACTGTCGTGACGCCTGATCGCTCGGCACTTGAGGCCACAATCGCTGAATTGGAAGCATCGGTTGGGGCTGGCGGTGATTTTGAGCCCGATCATGGCAGCGAAGAAATAGACGCCGTTGTCTGGCCCCGTCGTGTCGCACGTGTGCGGACCGAAGCGACTGACGCAGAAGAACTGCAAGATGATACGGCTGATGATGTCGGTGAGGACACCGGCGTGGCCGAGGTCGCATTTCAACACCGCGTCGATGACGCGGAAGAAATAGCCGTTTCTGATAGCGGAGAAACTGACCTTGACCGCGACGCGACCGAAGGCCGTGCCGCTGGTACTACGGATCGCGATGACGAAGCCTTGAATGCCTACCTTGATGACGAAGGTATGATGGACGAAGACATGCTGCGCAATCTTGTGACAGAAATTGTGCGGCAAGAACTTCAGGGCACGATGGGCCAACGGATCACCCGCAACGTGCGCAAGCTGGTGCGCCGTGAAATTCACCGCATCCTGTCGTCGCAGGATTTCGAATAGCGTCGCAGCCTAGTGGCGCACCGGACCCGCAAGCGCCAACAGTCCCGCCACGTCTAGATGCAATTCAAGATGATCGGCCAGCGCGTCCAACGTGGTTTCAATGCCTGCGTCGTAACTGATGGTTTGCACCTGGGCACCCAACCCCGCCAGATACGCCGTGCGAAAAGCATCCGATGTGAAAAGCCCGTGCAGGTAGCAACCACGCACGCGGCCATCCGGCGTTTCTGCGCCTTCGCCGCGCCCAGCGACTTCAAGCCACGCGCGCGCGCAATCCGGGCCGGTTGTCTCACCAATGTGGATCTCGTAGCCGCTGACTGCATCACCCGTCGGCAGATATGAGGCGTCAGTTAGGGCCAGCCGCTTTTGCGGTTTCATCTGCGTGACGATATCCAAGTGACCAAGGCCAGCCACACGGGCAGGGGCACCCTCAATTCCGTCAGCATCAATGATTTCGCGCCCAAGCATCTGGTAGCCGCCGCAAATCCCCAAGACATGCCCGCCACGTCGAATATGCGCGTGCAGGTCAATGTCCCAGCCTTGCGCGCGAAAATGTGCCAGATCAGCGATGGTCGATTTCGATCCGGGAATCAGGATCAGGTGGGCATCGGCGGGCAGGGGACGACCTACCTCGATAATCTCAACGCTCACCTCGGGCATGGCCGCAAGGGGGTCAAGATCGTCGAAATTTGCAATCCGGTTCAGGCGCGGCACGGCGATTTTAACAGGGCCACCGATGCGGCTTGCGACGTCCATCACATCTTCTGCAGGCAGCTTCCACGCATCTGCAAACCACGGACAAATCCCCAAAGGCTGCCAGCCTGTGCGCTCGGTGATGATATCCATACCGGCGTCAAACAATGTCGGATCGCCGCGAAATTTGTTGATCGCAAAGCCCTTGATACGGGCGCGGTCTGCGGCAGGTAGGATCACATCGGTGCCGACAAGCTGCGCGATTACACCACCACGATCGATATCCCCGATCAGGATCACAGGAATGTCTGCCGCCTCGGCAAAGCCCATGTTGGCGATGTCGCCGTCCCGCAGGTTTACTTCGGCGGGGCTGCCCGCACCTTCGATGATGATCAAATCATGTGACGCGGCCAGACGGTGAAAGCTGTCGAGCACATGCGGCATTAGCGTTGCTTTCATCTTACCGTAATCGCGCGCCTTGAGGGTCGCGAACCGCTTGCCGTGCACGATTACCTGCGCGCCCACATCGGTTTCCGGCTTTAGCAATACAGGGTTCATATCGACCATTGGCTCCAGGCCGCAAGCACGTGCCTGCAGGGCCTGCGCGCGGCCAATCTCTCCGCCGTCAGCGGTGACTGCGGCGTTGTTGGACATGTTCTGTGGCTTGAACGGGGCCACGGACAGCCCGCGCCGCACGGCTGCGCGTGCCAGTCCTGCGACTAGCATGGATTTGCCGACATTTGAGCCGGCCCCTTGGATCATGATTGCCTTTGCCATGGGTCCCCCTTGTGTTGTTCTACGGGCTCAGGTCGCGCGGGGGAAGAGCGTGAACGCATCCGCTGATCGAATAGAGTGGTGACAAACGAAAAACGCAGCCCCGAGCAGAGGACCGCGTTTTTTGTGACACTCCCAACAGGCTGGGGTTGGATGTGCGAGGGGCGTTAGGCGGCTTTCGCTTCCTGTTCAGCGGCATGACGCCGCTCGCTCTCTTCCCGCGACAGGGCGACAGATGTGCGAACACCCTTGCCCACAAATTCCATCAAGCCCGATACAACACGTTCGTTCGGGTCGATTCCAGCGCATGACAATACTTCGCGGCCATCGCGCGACCGCGCCCAGCGGGCGATCTGCTCGGGGCCGTTTCCATACTTCTTGTCGTCCGCAATAGCGTCGTCCAATGCGGCCAATACAACAGCAGCAAATAGCTTGCGCGCACGGTTGCCTTGCTCGTTGTTAAAGGCAGTTCCGTCAACGAAATCTCTCATTGCGCTTCCTTTTGTTTTGGTCTTGTCTCTATGGCGTGAAGGGTAATATGCAACACTCTACCTGATTCGGGGAAGCAGTATTTGCATATCACCTATGCATTTTTCGCATAGGTTGTTTCCAGATCACCCGCATTTAGTTGTCTTGCGGCCCTATCGTCCCCGATATATAGGGTTGGACAAGCTTCTCTCAACCTTTTGACAAGAATTTGACACAATTGAATCATGCCCAAAATCAACGGTAACGAAATCAAAATAGGCAACGTCCTCGAACACAACGGTGGCCTATGGGCCGCTGTGAAAGTGGACCACGTCAAACCCGGTAAGGGCGGCGCCTTTGCACAGGTCGAAATGCGCAATCTGCGCAACGGCTCAAAACTGAACGAGCGCTTTCGCAGTGCTGACAAAGTCGAGCGCGTGCGCCTTGAGCAAAAAGACCAGCAATTTCTGTTTGAAACGGACGGAATGCTGACCTTTATGGATACCGAAACGTTTGACCAGATCGAACTCCCTGCGGAACTGCTGGGCGATCGCCGCCCGTTCTTGCAAGACGGGATGACGGTCGTGATCGAATATCACAACGACGAAGCGCTGAGCATGCGCTTGCCGCAGAAAGTGACCTGCATTGTGGCCGAGACCGAACCGGTGGTGAAGGGTCAGACAGCCGCCAACAGCTTTAAGCCAGCGACCTTGGACAATGGCGTCAAAGTAATGGTGCCGCCGTTTGTCGGGCAGGACGAGGCGATTATCGTCAACACCGAAACCATGGAATACGCCGAACGCGCCTAATGCTGTTTGAACGAATTGCGGGGCCGTCCCATCATGGGCGGCCTTTTGCGTTAGGGCAGGGTGACAGTGGCATCGCCTGCCGTCATATCGCCGACTGCCCGGTCAAACCGCAGGTATGCGATCGCCTGCCCGCCGCTTTGCGTAAGCAGGGTGCCCACAACCTTGTCGCCAGCCACAATGTCAGTTCCAACAGGCGCGGCGCCCTTTATGATGACGGTGCGCAGCCCTTTGCGCAGCTCGGTTTTATGCTTCATCCGCGCCGCAATTTCTTGACCCACATAGCAGCCTTTGCGAAAATCAATGCCGTGCAGCCGCTCAAAGCCCGCCTCAAGGATATAGGTTTCAGGCGTCAGCTCGATCCCGCTGTCTGGCACGCAATGCGCGACCCTAAGGGCGTTCCAATCGGTGTTATCGCTTAGGACAGTATCGCCGTAGCTGCGCCAGCCAAGCGCTGGGTGGCGGGGGTCACTATATGCGCCAGTTGGGGCTGTGCCGGTGCCGCGTGATACAATCAGATCGGTTTCTGTGATCTGCACATCGGCACGCAGACGATACATATTCAGACGCTGGGCAAGCGTTACAGCATGGCTGCTAGCGACGTCGATAATAATGCGGTCGCTTTCAAGAAGCGTGAAAAAGTCGGCGATGTATTTGCCTTGGGGCGTCAACAGCGCGCCATAGACCAGCCCGCCGTGCTTGATGTCATTGCTGACCAGACCTTGAAGGAAATCAATGCGGTCGGCGCCGGTCAGCGCCAAGACAGTATGATCAGTCATCGCGGTTCCTGAATTGCATATTATAAAGATCGGCGTAGTGGCCACCACGTTCAAGTAGGTCGTCGTGGGTACCTTCGTCGATAACGCGTCCGTGATCCATGACGATGATCTTGTCTGCGTTGCGGATCGTGGATAGCCGGTGCGCGATCACAATCGTGGTTCGCCCCTTGGACAGCTTTTCGAGTGCCTCCTGCACGATGGCTTCGGATTTTGTGTCCAACGCGCTGGTCGCTTCGTCGAGCAGCAGAATCGGCGTGTCGCGCAGCAATGCACGGGCGATGGCGACCCGCTGGCGTTGACCACCTGACAGGTTCGACCCGCGCGGGCCTGCGGGACTATCAAGCCCACTGGATAACATCGGCAAGAAGTCGGTCACATGCGCCGCATCCAGCACTTGCTCAAGGCGCGCGTCGCTCACGTCACTGCGGCCAAGCAAGATATTGTCACGCAGGGTTTCGTCAAACAGTGCGGCGTCTTGGGTCACGACCGAAAACAGACCACGCAGTGCGCCAAGGTCCATATCCGTGATGTCGATACCACCAATTTCCACGCTGCCCGATTGCGGCTGGATCAACCGTGTCAGCACATTGAATACCGTGCTTTTGCCTGCGCCGGACGCGCCGACAAGGGCCGTCGTCTTGCCAGCTTCGGCGGTCAGATTAGCATCGCGCAGCACCGGCAATTCATCGTAGGCCAGCGCGACGTTGCGCATGACAATCGAAGGTGCGGCACTGGGTGGCGCAATAGGTGTGTCAGGTATTTGCAAGGTCGGTTGTGTATCAAACAGCTGCAGAACGCGTTCGACTGCAGCGGCGGCAACTTGCAAAGCACCGCTTAAGTTTCCAAGACGACGCAGTGGTTCAAAGGCCAATGCCATGGCCGTAAAAAAGGCCATGAATTCGCCAACTGTCTTGTCACCGGCAATGATTTCGGCGCCGCCATAGAGCAGCACAGCAAGGAAGCCGATCCCAGTCATGATATCAATCAATCCCGGAATTATCGCTTGGCCAAGGGCGGCTTTGACCTCGGCGTCGACGCGGGCATCGATCAGGTTGTCATAACGACGGGCCTGATAGACCTCCAAGGCGTTCAATTTGATCGGATTGATACCGTGAAACACTTCGTCAAGACGGGTGGACATGCGGCCCGCGATTTCACGCGCCGCAGCCGCTTTGCGTCGCACAAACCCTTGCGCCAATAGCGATGGCAGAACCAAAAGCGGAATGCCGATAAGGGCCACCGCTGTCCAACGCCAATCCACATAGAGCGCTACACCGAACAGCCAGAACACCGCGACAACATCGCGCCCCACCCCGGTGATAAGGCTGGTCCAGACAGCGCCAAGAGCACCAACATCACCCTGGACTCTTTCAATCAGATATCCTGGTGGGTTGCTTTGGTGGAATGACGTGTCCAGCCCCATCACGTGGCGCAGAAGTGCGGACCGGATTTCAGCCGACGACTTTTCCGAAACGCGTTTGAGGATCACCCGCTGGCCCACTGAACTTAGTGCGCGCGTAAAGAAAATGGCAAGAATACCAAAACCGACCCACCAAAGCGCAGAGGTGCTGCCTTCGACGAAGATCAGATCGAACATTGGTTGCATGATCGCCGCGAGCAGACCAAGCGACGTACCTTCGAGCACCATAAAGAACGACGCAGCTGCCAGCCAAGGCCAGTGGCGGTGCAGGTAATTTGTCCACAACCAGCGAAATAGGTTGGGTCTCTTTTTCTTCGCCTCAGTCATCTTTGGTCCCGCTTTGCGTCAAAGCTCGCTTGGGTTGCTGTTTCATCGTATTGGGTCGCGATCCAGTCACGGATGGGAATTGGGTCAGTGGCGTTGCGCGTTGCGTAATCATCCAGAAGCTGATCCAGAACACCTGTCTTTGATTTGCGCAAGTGTAAGTATTTGAACGATAACTGTTCGCGTATCGCATCGACGCCCATGCCCTCTTGGTCAATCAGATAAAGCGCGCTGGCAAGGCCCGCGCGATCAGCCCCTGATTTGCAATGCATCAAGAACGGGCGTTCAATCTTGTCAAAAGCCCCGAGCAATTGCAGCAATATGTCGCGTTGCGGTGCCTTCCGTGCGTCAAACTTGATATCAACCAATGTCAGCCCAAGCGCCGCGCAGCTTTCGGCCTCAAAAAGGTAGCGCGCGTGTTTGCCTTGCCCGCGCAGGTTCAGAACCGAAACGATTCCCATGTCGCGTGCCTTAATCAATCGTTTATGGTCGGGCTGGTTGGAGCGGTAAACGCCCGGTGCAACTTGATCAAAATTCGTCCAGAATGTGCGCAGGAAGCCGTGATCAAACAGCAGATAATGCCAGCGCGAGCGGCTACGTTCACGTGGATCGGTGATGTCGGTTCCGAACGCGCGATGCAGGTTGCGTTCCCACCGGTTGATCTTGCGAAGCAGGTTTTGCAGCATTGCGGCGAGGCTCCTTTGGCGCACATGTGGGTCTAGTCGTAAATGGGGTCCAAGGGCAAGCAAGGCAAGTGATTGACCCCGTGCTGCATGGGCGCAATGTCGCGAAAAATGTTTCGCCAACGAGGGTGCTATGCTATCCAACGGTCGTTCCTACCTTGCCATTCTCGGTCCATCGGTCACGCCGGATCGAGTAATGAACGCAATGCACGGCGCCGCGCCCAATATCCATACCGGTGAACTGATCGATATTACCTACAGCTTGATGCGGGAACGTCGGTCCTTCATTGGTGCATGGTGCCGCATTTTTGTCCTCTGAAACGTGGTGGCGGACAAAGCGACCGTTAGTTGCGACTCTGAGAATTGCAGCTAT
>CALAGN010000133.1 GCA_937891785.1 uncultured Octadecabacter sp. | reverse complement strand
GGGGTCCCGCCGGATTTCAGAGAGCCAAGCACGCTGACCAGTACGTTCGGCGCGAGGTCGCGGATATGGCCTGCGGTGGTGTCGTTTTGCGCCGCCAGATAGGCAAAGCGCGCGTAGGTATCGCGGAACA
Source organism: uncultured Octadecabacter sp. (assembly GCA_937891785.1). Classification (GTDB taxonomy): domain Bacteria; phylum Pseudomonadota; class Alphaproteobacteria; order Rhodobacterales; family Rhodobacteraceae; genus SW4. Next base: position 3,729 of record CALAGN010000133.1, on the reverse strand, counting down.
CACCGCGCATCCGTTTGCGTTTGGCATGGGCTGCCGCGTCCATGCGGGCGTTGATCAGGGCCAGCGGGATCGCGCGGGCGTGGGTTTCGTAAACTAGGCGTGGCCAAAGGTCTTGTTCGCTCCAGACCGCCAGATCGGGGTGCCAGTGATCCAGAAACCGTGTGACTGGCCCCGCCAGATCAAGCGGCAAGAACTGGTGCACCGTACGCGGTGGCAGGTTGCTGCCAAAAACCCCACCGCTTGATCGCGCGGTCGAGGTCACAAGGAACGATAGTTGGGGGTGTGCGTCGTGCAGGGAGGTGATCAACCCGCGCAGGGCCATGACTTCGCCCAAGCCAACGGCGTGCAGCCAGATCAGTGTGTCATCAGGGCGCGGTGCGGTTGCTTCACCCAGCTTTTCACGCCAGCGCGCGGAATCTTCCTTGCCGCGTTTCAGGCGGCGGCGCAGGATGGGTGCAGCCAGTGGCCCGATCAAAGCGGTCAGCGCCAAATAGATGCGCAACCCGGGGCCCGTTGATGCCCTAGCCGGTATGGTCATGGAAACGCTTTTGCATCGACGCGGACCAGAACCCATCGTCTTGCAGGACTTCAAGGAATCGCTGGGCAGCGCTGCCGCTGCCGAATGCGGTGTGGCGCTGATAGGACTTTCCCCATTCGGCGGTCAAGAATGCGGCGATGGTCGTGGTGTCGGATGCGCGCGCGGTGAACAAAGACGGTGCGTTGGCGCGGTTGGTTTGGCGTGTGCCAATATCAAGGCTGGAAATGCCCAAGAACGGCGCTTCGCGCACGCCCGCGCTGGAATTGCCGACCATGCAGGCGGCATTCTTCATTAGTTCAGAAAAATGCGCGAACCGCATTGACGGGATAATGCGAAACTTGTCGCTGGGCAGGGCGTCGAGCGCAGTAAAAATATCTTGGCTGCCCGGATCATTATTCGGGGCGATCACAACAAAACTGCGCCCTGATGTATCAAGCGCGCCAAAGAGATCACGGGCCTGCTGACCCATGCTGGCGGTTTCGCTGGTGACGGGGTGAAAGACGCAGATGCCAAATTCACCAGCTGGGATTTCATAACGGGCGCGCACATCGCCGATGCTGACGCCGGATGGGGCCGAGTGAAAATCAAGCTCGGGCGAGCCAATGACGTGGATCGCTTCACGCGGTTCGCCCAAGGCCATGACGCGGCGGGCGGCATCGTCGGAGCTCACGAAATGATGCGCGGCCAGCTTAGTGTTACAATGGCGGAACACTTCGTCGATCGTGCCAGACACTTCGCCGCCCTCGATATGAGCGGAACGGATGTAGTTTGTCGCGGCGACAAGAGCGCAGGCAAGCGCCTCGATCCGGTCACCGTGAACGACGATCAGGTCGGGCTGATGTTCAGCGACGAAATCGGAAAACCCCATGACAGTTTTGGCAAGCACCATGTCTTGTGGATCGCCCATGCGCTGGTTCAGAAATTCATGCACATCCACGCCAGACATGCGCTGCACTTCCAGTTTGGTCATGCCGTAGCGTTCAAGCGTGTGCATGCCCGTAACAAAAAATGACACATCAAACCCTGCATCGCGCGCGGCGGCGGCAAGCGGTTCCAGCTTGCCAAAATCGGCCCGAGTTCCAGTGACGAAAAGGATCGATTTGGTCATAAGGCTACGTGTTCCATTTTCAGATTGAGTAGATTATTGTGTCGGGTGCCGCAAGCTACGCGGTAAGTTATAGTAGTCGAGCCAATGGGCACGTTTTTAGCCGATCACTTTGAGACATTGTTCGATCGCATAAAGGCGGGCCTTGATCGGCGTTTGGGGCTGCCGTTGTTGCGGGGCAAGTTCAAGCACATCCTTGGGTATGACCTTAACCTTGAGAATCCGGTGACATTGAATGAAAAGATTCAGTGGCTCAAGTTCAACACAACTGGGAACGATTATGTTAGGGCGTCAGACAAGCTTGAGATGCCGCACTTTGTTCGCGAACTCATCGGTGACGAGATGTGCGAGGGGATATTCACCGAAATACTGTTGGAAACGCACGACCCCGATACGATTGATTTTGAAGCCTTGCCCAGGAGTTATGTGATCAAGCCGAGCCATGGGTCTGGCTGGCTGCGGATTGTCACCCAAGCAGACCCCCCTGACGCCGATGACCTTCGCCGCCAATGCAAAAGCTGGCTTCGTCGCAAATACGGGCACCGTCAGTTCGAGTGGCCCAATCTGCAAATCAAACCGCGCATCATGGTTGAAGAATTACTGGACTGCCCCGGACAATTGGGTGCCAGAGATGTCAAACTCCATATGCTAGATGGAAAAATCCGCCGCGTCATGCTTATGGCGGACCGGTTCGGCCAAATCCGATCGACACGCATCAACCAAGATTGGACAGCGTTTCGAGGGCAGCCAGACCCGCCGTTTGAGGAGGTCATGGGCTGGGCAGACATGCAGGAGATTGCCATAGCCATCGGGCAGCATTTTTCCTACGTGCGTGTGGATTTCTTATCCACACCAACGCGCTTTGCATTGAATGAACTGACTTTTTTTTCGGAATCTGGCCTGAATCCCATGTCATATGAGAATGACATTGAGCTTGGAAACCAGTTGGTGTTGCCGCCTTCACCACCCGCCTAGGTCTAGCGCCAGTTGTCGGAAATCCATTGCGCGGGTCGCGTGAGATGGACCGGGTTTGATTTGAAACCTTCAAGCGCCTCGTCAACTTTGGGGCGTCCATGAAAACAGACGATTCTGGCATCCTTGGGCAGCTTTGGTGGAACGAACAGGTTCATTGGCCGCTTTGGGCGGCAATGGAACTTGAAACTGACGATCCACGCATCCGGGTAAAGCGCAATGGCTTCATTTTGGGTTGCCAGAGTTGAGGTGTAGGTCTGTTCGGACCCTTTGCACATTTTAACCGAACCTTCGGGGTCGTTGGCCATTTCATCGTATAGAAACGCGTGGTGTTTGGGTTCAAATTTGATGACCGAACCTTCGCCATAGGTCGGTGGTTCAGATCGGTTGGTAAATGGGCCGCGCATTGCGACCTTGCAGGGCGCATAATCTGCCATTTCGTCCAGATTGCCGGTGATGAGAATATCAATGTCAAACGCCAGCACAGGGCCGTCGATGTCACCCAACAGACCGGGGCGAAACATCGCGATCTTGCGAAGAGCACCATTCTTCTTTGTTGCAGTTTTTTGGGCAGCGCGCATGCGCGGTTCGAAAGGCTGATCCACCAGTGGCAAGACCTTGATATGCGGGTCCAGACCAACAGCATCCTCTGTCATACAGAAAAAATTGACGGGGCGTTCAGTGTTGCGAAGGACTGCCCGAAACAACCGGTTCACGTGTTCGGTTGGGTAAAGCGTGCCCCATTTGATGCAGATACAGTTTAGGTTTGGCCGGGCTATCATTTGGTCAAACCATCCCATGATGACATTGGTTGCTGCAATCGAGCGATCAATAAGGACTTGTGATAACCTTGTCAAAACCAGCATGAGTGCCAGCGACTAAAAGGATAGAGTTGGCCATGCCGCCTTCCTGAGAAATGCTGTGTGAAGATCGCCGCGCACCTGTGCGAGGCAACGCATTGCGTGGACAATCAAAAAGGGCGCGCCTAGTGTGCAAGTGACCACCAAGGAGGCCCAAGAGTGATCCAAACGCGCACCGTAATTTGCATGAAATGGGGCACCCTTTATCCGGCGGTCTATGTGAACGTTCTTTATCGTGCGGTGCGTGCTAATTT
>CALAGN010000132.1 GCA_937891785.1 uncultured Octadecabacter sp. | reverse complement strand
CTGGAAGGCTGGGCATTTCGTCATCTCGATGACCTTGACCGTGACGAGTTGGAAGTCATGCTTGAGGCGCTATCTCAGCAGCTCGTTGCAATAGACAAACGCCCGTTCTCGCAAGGCGTTTCCATCACACCCGAGTGCAGCGGCACGTTCGTAGGCAAACATGCGTTCCGCACACGTTGCAAAAGTTGAAAATTTTTTACAACGCCCTTGCCACACACCCCGACTCCCCCTATACGGCCCAAGTCTCGAAAGGGTGCGCGTTGCGTGCCCTTCTTCTCTTGACGTAAAGACGCGATGAAGGTGCCCGATGAGCGTGCGCCATCCTCTCCGATCTAGGCCCTCTATTTTAGGGTGATGACATGGCAGCTAGCCAAAATATTCGCATCCGCTTGAAGGCATTTGACTACCGCGTGTTGGATGCCAGCACGTTGGAAATTGTTCAAACAGCCAAACGCACGGGTGCTTCGGTTCGGGGTCCAATCCCGCTTCCGAACAAGATCGAAAAGTTCACAGTTCTGCGTGGACCGCACATCGACAAGAAATCTCGTGATCAATTCGAAATCCGCACGCACAAGCGTCTGCTGGATATCGTCGACCCAACACCACAGACCGTGGACGCGCTGATGAAGCTCGACCTGGCAGCCGGTGTTGACGTCGAGATCAAGGTATAGGGGGGGGCACCAGATATGTTGCGTTCCGGTATTATCGCAAAAAAGATGGGCATGACCCGTCTGTTCATGGAAGACGGCAAGCAGATCCCTGTGACCGTTCTTCAACTCGACAAGCTTCAGGTCGTGGCCAAGCGCACTGCCGAAACTGATGGCTACACAGCTGTTCAGTTGGGTGCAGGCACCGCCAAAGTTAAGCGTACAAGCCAAGCCATGCGCGGCCACTTTGCCGCTGCCAAGGTTGAGCCCAAGCGCAAGATTGCCGAGTTCCGCGTTGCCCCCGAAAATATGATCGAGGTCGGCGAAGAGATTACGGCGAACCACTACTTTGAGGGTCAGTTCGTTGACGTCTCGGGTACGTCGATCGGTAAAGGCTTTCAGGGCGCTATGAAGCGTCACAACTTTGGCGGTCTGCGTGCGACACACGGTGTTTCAGTTTCACACCGTTCGCATGGTTCGACTGGTCAGTGTCAGGATCCGGGCAAAGTCTTTAAAGGCAAGAAGATGGCCGGTCACATGGGTGCTGCGAAAATCACTACCCAGAACCTGCAAGTTGTGCGCACAGACGCCGACCGTGGCTTGATCATGGTAAAAGGCGCTGTCCCCGGCTCCAAGGGTGGCTGGGTCACTGTTAAGGATGCGGTTAAGAAGCCAACGCCTGAAAATGTGATCTATCCTGCTGGCCTCAAGTCGCTTGACGAAGAAGCCAAGCGTTTGGCTGCTGAAGCCGCTGCTGCTGCAGCTGCCGAAGAAGAAGCAGCCACAAAGGCTGCTGCTGAAGCGGAACAGGCTGCACTTGAAGCTGCTGAAAACGAAGCTCCGGCCGCAGAAGCCGCTGAAGGAGGCGAGTCTGATGAAAGCTGAAGCAATCAAACTTGACGGCGCAAAGGCCGGTTCCGTCGATCTGGACGAGGCCATCTATGGTCTGGTGCCACGCATCGACATCTTGCACCGCGTAGTGCGCTGGCAGCGTAACAACGCTCAAGCCGGCACACACAAGGTCAAGACACGCTCCGAGGTCAGCTATTCGACCAAGAAGATCTATCGTCAGAAGGGCACCGGCGGCGCACGCCACGGCGCACGTTCTGCTCCGATCTTCCGCGGTGGTGGTGTCTATAAGGGTCCAACCCCACGTAGCCACGGCCACGAGCTGACTAAAAAGTTCCGCAAGCTGGGCCTGCGCCATGCGCTGTCTGCCAAGCAAGCAGCTGGTGAGCTGGTCGTGATCGAGAGCGCAGTATCGGGTGCAAAAACATCCGAGCTGGCCAAGCAGGTTAAGAACCTTGGCTGGAAGCGCGCCTTGATCATCGATGGTGCAACCGTCAACGCGGATTTCCTCCGCGCCGCACGCAACATCGAAGGCCTGGATATCCTGCCCACTATGGGCGCAAACGTCTATGACATCCTGCGCAGCGACACACTCGTGTTGACCAAAGCAGGCGTCGAAGCGCTGGAGGCCCGTTTGAAATGAGCACCAAGGCAGAACATTACGACGTGATCCGCAAGCCGATCATCACCGAGAAAGCAACAATGGCTTCTGAAGCCAATGCCGTTGTTTTCGAAGTGTCGATCGACGCCAACAAACCAATGATCAAAGAGGCCGTTGAAAGCCTGTTTGGTGTAAAGGTCAAAGCGGTCAACACTTCGATCACCAAAGGCAAGTCCAAGCGTTTTCGCGGCCAACTCGGCAAGCGCAAAGACGTCAAGAAAGCCTACGTGACGCTTGAAGCAGGCAACACGATTGACGTGAGCACTGGCCTGTAAGGACTTTTGCTACGGTTGAAATGAAGAAGGCCCCTCGCAGTGATGCGGGGGGCTTTTTATATTTGCGACTCAACATGTTGACAACCACCAGCACGATGGACGTACTATTCCCGCAAGGATTGGGTTGAGTTATGGCAATACAAGCGCACGTTGAATGGTTGAGAGAAGGCGTTTCCCGTTGGAACAAGCGAAGGAAGAGAATTAGCTTTTCACCAGATCTGTCTGGTGTGAATTTCTTTGAGTTACTTCCGCCCGACTTCAGAGACGATCCCAAGACTTCACGAACCTTCGAAAGAATTAATCTATCAGATGCAGACCTACGAGATGCAGACCTTTCAAACTCAAATTTCCAATGGGCAAATTTTGAAAGAGCATCTTTGCACAACGCAGACATGTCCCTCTCGAACTTTGACGGCGCAAAATTCAAAGAAACAAACCTGAGTAATTCTAACGTTCTGCAGTCCAGTTTTGATGGCGCAATCTTTCAGGCCACAGATTTGGGAAACATTGAGTTTGAAGGTGCGAGGCTTGAGGGGGCATCGTTCGTTGCAGTCACAATGCCTAATAAAAGTCGAGAAAACTTGGCTGCAAGGGGCGCTGAATTTTACCCAACGGTCTCAGCATATCGAGTTAGTCGTTCCGCAATACGCAAATCAATTGATTCTGGTGGGTCATCATTCCAAGTGGGCAAAAAAATCCAGGACACGAGGATTCCAAAGAATAAATACGATGTTTTCTTCGGCACTAACAGAATACCGATTTTCGAACGCGGCGCACTAACTGGTTTCAATGGGAAGCAATCTAAGGAGATAAACTACGGACTGTGTGAGGTCATCGTTCCAGATGGTCACAAGATGGGTTCGTTAGGCTCACCTCTGTGGAAGCGGCTTCTGAACCAAAAAGATGACCGATTGAAGATCGATAGTTTAATCGCTCTAGATGAAGACCTGTTTTTTCGCCACCTAATCGACTCCGCTGACTCGATGAAGATCAAAGAAAAGCCAACTATCTTTATTCATGGGTTCAACAATTCATTTGAGGCCGCGGTTCTGAGGGCTGCGCAAATTGGCTTCGACCTTCAGATTGGCCAAGGAGTCGGTTTGTTTAGCTGGCCGTCCAAGGGGAAAAAAAGAGGTTACAGTGCCGATGAAGCGGCCGCTGAAGCTAGTAAGTACTTATTAGCGGATTTTATTGAGAAGTTCGTAGCCAACGCACCCTCAACAAGCGTGAACATAATTGCGCACAGTATGGGGTGCCGTTGCCTGCTTGGCGCCCTCGAGGTCCTGTCAAATGGGCGCAAGTCGACACTAAAGAGGGTAAATCAAATCATCCTAGCCGCTGCCGACGTTGATACTGCGATCATGCCGCATCTCGGGAAGGCTGCAACTAATTACTCTACACGAACAACGTCATATGTTTCCGATCAGGACAAAGCTCTGAAGGTCTCAGGATGGCTGCACAGCTACCCAAGGGTTGGTTTTGTTCCACCCACATTTGTTATGAGTGGCATGGACACAATTCTCGTAAATGACGATGACTTAGGAACAATGTCTCATGGTTACGTCGGAAGCAGCCGAACTGTACTGAGTGATATTTTTGACTTACTCTCCAAGAACAAAGACCCGTCACTAAGGTTTTCTTTGATAGCCACAAATGCTGGCTACTGGAAGATCAAGGAGTAAGGGGTCATATCGCTTGACCCCATACCCGCTCTCTTCTAAGTGAACACATCGCGTTGCCTCGGATTCGTCCGGGGCTTTGCTTTTGTTCGCAAGGACACCAAACGGGGACCTTCGGGGCCCTATAACATCAGGGTCAGCTACGGCTGATCCGCCAAGCAAACGGAAGAAGCTAACATGGCACTTAAGTCGTATAAGCCGACGACGCCGGGCCAGCGCGGGCTGGTGCTGATCGACCGTTCGGAGCTTTGGAAAGGACGCCCAGTTAAGGCCCTCACGCAGGGTCTTTCAAAATCGGGTGGCCGGAACAACACCGGACGGATCACAATGCGTCGCATTGGTGGGGGCGCAAAGCGTCTTTACCGTATCGTCGATTTCAAGCGGAACAAAATGGATGTAGCGGCAACTGTCGTACGCATCGAATATGACCCGAACCGCACAGCCTTTATCGCACTGGTCCAGTATACGGACGGCGAGCAGGCATATATCCTTGCCCCCCAGCGCATCGCGATTGGTGATAAGGTGATCGCGTCGGCCAAGGCCGACATCAAGCCGGGCAACGCAATGCCGTTTTCCGGCATGCCAATCGGCACGATCATCCACAATATCGAGATGAAGGCCGGTAAAGGTGGGCAGATCGCCCGCGCCGCAGGTACCTACGCCCAGTTTGTTGGTCGTGATGGTGGCTACGCGCAGATCCGCCTGTCTTCGGGTGAACTTCGCCTCGTGCGTCAGGAATGCATGGCCACCGTCGGTGCCGTGTCCAACCCTGACAACTCCAACCAAAACCTCGGGAAAGCCGGTCGCAACCGTCACAAGGGCATCCGCCCATCTGTGCGTGGTGTTGTTATGAACCCGGTCGATCACCCGCATGGTGGTGGTGAAGGTCGTACATCGGGTGGTCGTCACCCTGTGACACCTTGGGGTAAGCCCACGAAGGGTGCACGCACTCGCAACAAGAACAAGGCGTCGCAGAAGCTTATTATTCGCTCGCGTCACGCTAAGAAGAAGGGGCGTTAAGAATGTCTCGTTCAGTCTGGAAAGGCCCGTTTGTGGACAGCTATGTCCTCAAGAAGGCCGAAGTGTCGCGCGAAAGCGGCCGCAACGAAGTGATCAAGATCTGGTCGCGTCGTTCAACAATCCTGCCCCAGTTCGTTGGTTTGACGTTTGCCGTCTACAACGGCCGGAAGCATATCCCCGTCAACGTCACGGAGGACATGATTGGTCAGAAGTTTGGCGAATATTCGCCAACGCGGACCTATTATGGCCACGCCGCCGACAAAAAAGCGAAGCGGAAATAAGCCATGAGCAAGGATAACAATCCCCGCCGCGTGGCTGACAACGAAGCAATGGCAAAGTCCAAGATGCTTCGCACGTCACCGCAGAAACTTAACCTCGTCGCAGCGATGATCCGCGGCAAGAAAGTTGACAAGGCCCTTACGGACCTGACTTTCTCGAAAAAACGGATCGCGGCAGATGTGAAGAAGTGCCTTCAGTCCGCCATCGCCAACGCCGAAAACAACCACAACCTGGATGTCGATGAGCTGATCGTCGCCGAAGCCTATGTTGGCAAGAACCTGACCATGAAGCGCGGTCGTCCGCGGGCACGTGGCCGGTTTGGCAAGATCATGAAGCCCTTTGCAGAGCTTACAATCACAGTCCGTCAGGTCGAGGAGCAAGCGTAATGGGTAACAAAGTAAACCCCGTCGGCATGCGTCTTCAGGTCAACCGTACCTGGGACAGCCGCTGGTATGCAGACACCAAAGATTTTGGGAACCTGCTGCTGGAAGACATCCGTATGCGCGAGTTCATCAAAAAGGAATGCTACCAAGCTGGCGTTTCCCGCGTGATCATCGAGCGTCCACACAAAAAGTGCCGTGTGACCATTCACACAGCCCGTCCTGGCGTCATTATCGGCAAGAAAGGCGCAGACATCGAAACCCTGCGCAAAAAGCTTGCCGCGATGTCCGACAGCGAGCTGCACCTCAACATCGTTGAAGTGCGCAAGCCCGAGCTGGACGCCCAGCTGGTTGGCGAAAGCATTGCACAGCAGCTTGAGCGCCGTGTGTCCTTCCGTCGTGCTATGAAGCGCGCCGTGCAGAACGCAATGCGTATGGGTTGCCTTGGCATCCGTGTGAACCTTGCGGGCCGTCTTGGCGGCGCCGAGATTGCGCGGACTGAATGGTACCGTGAGGGCCGCGTGCCTTTGCACACTCTGCGTGCCGACATCGATTACGCACACGTCGAAGCGATGACTGCCTATGGCATCATCGGGATCAAAACCTGGATCTTTAAGGGTGAGATCATGGAACACGATCCACAGGCGCGTGACCGTAAGCAACAGGAACTCCAGGATGGCCCAACACCTCGCGGTGCTGGCGGCCGTCGTTAACGGAGGAATAGGAAATGCTGCAACCAAAACGCACCAAATTCCGCAAGATGCACAAAGGCCGGATCAAAGGTCAGGCTAAAGGTGGATCTGATCTGAACTTTGGCACTTACGGCCTTAAGGCAATCGAACCTGAGCGGGTAACTGCACGCCAGATCGAAGCTGCACGCCGTGCCATGACGCGCCACATGAAGCGTCAGGGCCGTGTCTGGATCCGTATTTTTCCAGACCTGCCAGTCACGTCTAAACCCATTGAAGTTCGTATGGGTAAAGGTAAAGGCTCGGTCGATTTCTGGGCCTGCAAGGTCAAGCCCGGCCGCGTGATGTTCGAGATTGACGGCGTCAGCGAAGACATCGCCCGCGAGGCCCTGCGCCTTGCAGCGATGAAACTTCCAGTCAAGACCCGTACAATCGTCCGCGAAGACTGGTAAACTGCGAAACGCATTTTCGCGGGGGGGACTTTAGCCCACCAGTGACATAGAAAACCCCCGTCGAGAAATCGGCGGGGGTTTTCTGCGACTGGGGGTCTGCTTCGAGCCCAATTACTGAATCTTCGTGGTGCGGCGAAGGGCTGACTATGAAGCTTTGGCTGCCCTTACAATACAGGTCAGGTGGCGCATGTCTGTCCCGCAACATCCGCCAAGAACGCCAATATGCGGGAACCGACGCCGAATTTCAGCAAGCTGCTGTCCGAGTTCATTTGGATTTCCGTTGTCAAGCTCCTCGGCTTCATCCAACTCTGCATGACTGCACCGTGATGCGTTGGCGATGATGCCGCGTACGCGTTTCATCCATGGACCATCGGTCAATACATTTACAAAGTGATCAGGATGCGCGCAATTGATCATGAAATAGGCTGCATAACCGTCTGTTTTCGCGTCCACTTGAGTGATCGCCTCTTCAAGTGAAGTCCCCGTCGGTAGCCGCCCATTGGTCTCAACCGTGAATGCAATAACGACCGGTATTTTGAAAACCTTCGCTGCTCGTACGATGCCGACGGCCTCAGCAGGATAGGCGAGTGTGTAGCCGCTGATCATATCCACATGCGTCTCTGCCAAAGCGGTGATTTGCTCAACATGATAGGCTTCAGCTTCCTCCGCGCTCATTTGTTCGCTGGGCGAGTAGGCATCGGCGCGAGGTCCGACATTGGCGCTTATCACCGTTGGTAGATCGCCGAACTCGTCTCTGGCGTCGCACATGTGCGCTATGGCTCGCTTGTTCAGATCAATCAATTGCCCGGGAGTGTAACCAATGGCCGCACCGCGATCCCGATTGGCGACCCAAGTCGGGCTTTCTAGAATGACGCCAATGCTGTGCTCTTTGCCTAAAGAGATTAAATCGCGGTAGTAACCGTGTAGATGCGCGCGTCCTGTTTTGGATTCCAGCAGCGGGAGAGAAGCAAATCCCGGAAGCTCAATGCTATGGGTGAACATAAGATCGGTTTCCATGCCGGTGTAGGCCACGTACAGGTCACCATTGAGTTGAGGTGGATTGCGTCGATGAATTGCCACGAGATACGCTAGGCTCCCTGAAACTAATCTCTGCAGACACTAACGGGCAGAATGCTCTATGACTATAGCGCTGAGATATTGCCCAAACTCGAAAGCCTGTGTCACTAACG
>CALAGN010000131.1 GCA_937891785.1 uncultured Octadecabacter sp. | reverse complement strand
ACATCCTATGCCCGTTGGGCTGGGGTGTTGCATTCGAAACTTGAGTCTAAGAAGTATCGCATCAATCATAAACACGTTTGGAATGGGGTGGGCCTTCGACTACAATCTAGCGACGCTGGAAGGCTACTTTATTGGCGATATTTCAGGCATGTTTGCATGCATGTTCGCTTTGATGCTTTTATTCAAAGTGCTGCGCGATTCAGAACAAGTCTAGCGAAGTGAATTTGTGTAGCGCAAGTGCGATGGTGCGACCGAAGGTTGGTTGACGCTACACAAAACGGCACACACTTGCATGTGTGCGCTCATTATCACAGTAATACCAATTACTTATTATACTCTGCAGCTCTCGCAAATCCGTGTATGAGGGTTCGATTCCCCCACTCGCCTCGATATCCTTCTAAATTGGTAACTTGGCTTATCACGCGTGCCTAAACGCGTCATTTGGCACGCAACCTGCGAGACTGTGGCCAACCGAACCGCATGCTTGCGTCGCGGTTACTGGTAACTCCTTCTCAGTTAGGGCAAAATTGGGCTTCCTTGCGGTTTCACGGAAAATACGAATATGACCCACGACAAAAGCCCGCTTTCGGGGCCGCCTTTGGTGATCGGCTGGCATGAATGCATCAGCCTGCCGGAAATGTACCTCAAAGATTTTGCTGTAAAAGTAGACACCGGCGCAAAGACAACCGCGCTACATGCAGAAAACATCGAGGTCTTTTCCCGTGAAGGCGAAGACTGGGTGCGGTTCACGGCGCCCGAGATATCGGGGACATTGCCGCGAACCTGTGAATTTCCTGTCTTCGCTAGTCGCGCAATAACCAACACGAGCGGCAAGCCCGAAACCCGTTTCGTCATCAGGACGCCGATGGTGATCGCTGGGCGGCGCTGGAAGATCGACATCTCCTTGACTAATCGTGGCACAATGCGTTTCCCGCTCATTCTGGGTCGCCGCGCAATACGAAACCGCAATATCGTCATTCACCCGGGGAAATCATACCTCGTGAGTAAGAAACCGCATTTTGAAGGATAACGGCTATGAAAATCGCCATGCTTGCACGCAATCCAGAGCTTTATTCGCACAGACGCCTCAAGGAAGCCGCCGAAGAGCGGGGACATGAACTAAATATCATCAACACCCTGCGCTGCTATATGAACATCGCTTCGCGCCGACCCGAGGTCTACTATAACGGCGAAAAACTTGAAGGCTATGACGCGGTGATCCCGCGTATCGGTGCGTCGGTGACGTTCTATGGCATGGCCGTGCTACGGCAGTTCGAAATGCAGGGCGTTTACCCACTGAACGAAAGCGTTGCTATTGGTCGCTCGCGTGACAAATTGCGCTCGATGCAGTTGCTGGCACGTGATGGCATCGGCCTGCCTGTAACAACCTTTGCCCATGACCCGAAACAAACCGAAGAAGTCTTGGAACTGGCAGGTGGAGCCCCTGTGGTGATCAAGCTGCTGGAAGGCACTCAAGGGATCGGCGTTGTTCTGGCCGATACCAACCGGTCAGCCAAGTCCGTCGTCGAGGCTTTTCGCGGCGCGGGCGTGAACATCCTGTTGCAAGAATTTATCAAAGAAGCTGGCGGCACTGACATTCGTGCAATCGTAGTGGGCGGTAAGGTGGTCGCGGCAATGAAGCGCACGGGCGCCGAAGGTGATTTCCGCTCGAACCTGCACCGTGGTGGGTCGGCTCAACTGATCAAACTCTCGCCCGAAGAACGCTCAACGGCTGTGCGCTCTGCCAAGTCAATGGGCCTGAACGTGTGCGGGGTCGATATGCTGCGGGCCAATCACGGCCCCGTGGTGATGGAAGTGAATTCATCCCCCGGTCTGGAGGGCGTCGAGAAGGCAACCGGTCTCGATATTGCTGGCAAGATCATCGAATACATCGAAAAGCATGCGAAACCGAACGCGACCAAGACAAAAGGCAAGGGATGATCAAGCGCCCTAGTTTCGAGATTGCGGGTGTTACCGTCCAAGCGGGCACCCGCAAAACAGTCGAGATCCCGATCAGCACCTTGTCTGATCACACACCCGTCACCTTGTCCGCGCACGTCATTCATGGGCGTAACGACGGCCCTGCGTTCTTTGTCAGCGCGGGCATACACGGCGACGAGGTCATTGGCGTCGAGATCGTCCGCAGGTTGCTGCGCTCCAAGAACCTGGCGTCCATGCGCGGAACACTGATTGTTGTGCCGATTGTGAACACGTTCGGGTTTCTCAACCACTCGCGGTATTTGCCGGATCGGCGCGATTTGAACCGATGTTTTCCGGGGTCACCAAACGGGTCGTTGGCATCGCGACTGGCGTATATTTTCCTGAATGAGGTCGTGGCCCGTTGTTCCTTGGGAATTGACCTGCATTCGGCCGCAGTTAACCGGATGAACCTGCCACAGGTGCGAGTGTCGGCCAACAATAGCAAGACCTTGAAGTTGGCCCAGGTTTTCGGAGCGCCTGTCATTTTGACCAGCGCGCTGCGTGACGGGAGCCTGCGACAAGAAGCCAAGAAGATTGGGGTCGATGTCCTGCTTTATGAAGCTGGCGAAGGCATGCGATTTGACGAAATGTCAGTGCGAGCGGGTGTCGCGGGTATCCTGCGCATTTTGAAAGAGATCGAGATGCTGCCGCGCGCGGGCATTGCCAAGCCAAAGGCGCAACCATTGGTGTGTTCGGACAGTCACTGGCTGCGCGCGCCGACAGGCGGGTTATTGCGGATGTTTAAAGCCGAGGGTGATGTCATTGAACCAGGCGATGTTGTGGCCGCAATTTCTGACCCATTTGGTGAAAAAGAAGTTGAGGTAACAACGCGTTACGGCGGCATCATCGTCGGGCGTGCCGTTATGCCGATCGTTCACGAAGGGGATGCACTTTTTCATATCGCCGCCGTGAAATCGAGCGACGTTGCCGAGAGCGCCGTCGGTGACTTGGCAACGCAATTGGAAGAGGCACCCTTGTTTGATGAAGATGAGATAATCTAGCCATCCCCCATTGACCGCGCCGTTAAGTCACGACCTATCGTCGTGCCATTTGGTCACGCCCCGTGCCGCCGGTGGTGACGTCATGGGCAGGCACTGCTGTAGCTTTGATCAGTGCGAAAACGGTCATTCCTGTCGCTAGTCCCATCGCTGCGGCGGAGCGGCGCGTGACGCGCGCCAGAAGCCGGTCATTTCCCGACTGCAGCCCCACGGCGACGCCAGAGCCGTGTTCTTGACCAAGGCCGGTGATCTGTGCCTCGATCACATTCAGCGCGCTCATTCCGGTTGGGCGGTGCAATGACAAGATCACCTCTTGGGCGGGCACGCGCACGCGCACCAAGGTGCCAACAGGGCCAAGATCGCCCGGCAACATTAATCGCCCCTTGCTGATCGTCACGGCCGTCAATTGATCATCGCCGTCATAACCAACGACACGCCCCGTGATGACGGCACCCGCTTCGCCGGACCCGAAATAGGGTGCGGCCACGGTGCTGCTGAGGACATCATCAATTGGCCCCGACAGGCGCACCTGCCCCTGATCCAGCAGCACGATGTGGTTGGCAAGGCGCGCGACCTCGGAGACATCGTGGCTGACATAAAGGATCGGCACATCGGTCGCATCACGCAGGCGTTCCAGATAGGGCATAATCTCGGCTTTGCGCGGCGCATCCAAGGCCGAAAGCGGCTCGTCGAGCAGCAAGATACGTGGATTTCGCATCAACGCGCGGCCCAGCGCAACGCGCTGACGCTCGCCGCCCGACAGACGTGCGGGACGGCGATCCAGCACTGATTCCAGACCCAGCATGCGCACCACTTGGCCAGCGTTGTGTTGCCCGCCATAAGCCAGATTACGCGCCACGCTCATGTGCGGAAAAAGCCGCGCGTCTTGAAAGACATAGCCGATCTCGCGGCGCGCGACAGGCACGTTGATCCGCTGCGTGCTATCAAACAGAACCCTGTCCTCGACGACGATCCGGCCATGGCTGGGACGCAACAGCCCCGCGATCGCGTTGATCACGGTTGTTTTGCCCGATCCCGACGGTCCAAAAAGTGCCGTCAACCCGACGGGTGCCGTGAATTGTGCATCCAGCGTGAAGCCGTCAAAGGCGTGTTTCAGGCTAACTACGAGCGTCACAGGCCACCCCCGCGCAGCCGTCGCGACAGCAGTTCCGAAATAGCCAACGCGCCCATCGCAATCGCAACCGACACCACAGCAAGTCTCAGCGCCAGCGGCTCGCCGCCGGGGACTTCAAGCAGCAGATCAATCGCCAACGGGATGGTCTGTGTCTGGCCCGGTATGTTGGACACGAACGTGATCGTCGCGCCAAATTCACCCATCGCCTTGGCAAATCCCAGCACCGCGCCAACCACCACACTGGACAGAATCAGCGGCAGGGTGATCGTGGTGAACACGCGCAACCGCGTGGCCCCCAACGTCGCCGCAGCCTGTTCCAGATTACAGTCCACGGATTCAAGCCCGAGCCGGATCGCGCGTACCATCAACGGAAAGCCCATGATCGCCGCTGCGAGTGCCGCGCCCGTCCAGCGAAACGCGAAAATCAGGCCAAACAGGCTTTCAAACGCTTGGCCCAACGGACCACTGCGCCCGAACCCCAACAACAACAAATATCCTGTCACGACCGGCGGCATCACAAGCGGCAAATGCACAACGATATTGAGCAGCCCACGGCCCCAGAACCGCCCACGTGCAAGCATCATCGCGACAACCACGCCAAACGGCAGACTGATCAGCGTGGCCCAGAACGCCACCTTAAGCGACAGCCACACTGCGGCCCATTCTTCCGGTCCAAGAAAATCAGCCATCCACAGCGACCCCCGCGAAACCATGCCGTGCAAATATCGCCTGCCCCTGCGCGCTGTGCAACGCATGCAGGAAATCCGTTGCCGCGACCGCATTTGGTGTGCGCAAAACCGCAGCGGGATAGCGGATTGGCGCATGGGTTTGGGCTGGAAAGACCGCGACCACATCAAGATCAGGAGCGATCAAAGCGTCAGTGGCATAAACGATACCAAGGCGCGCCTCGGTGATTTGCACAAGGCGCAGCGCGGCGCGGGAATTGGCAGTTTGCGCCAGGAGCGGCGCAAGCGCATCCCACAAGCCAAGGTACTCAAGCGCTGCCTTACCATAAATTCCAGCGGGGACAGCCTCGACCAACCCCATCGCCAGCGGACGTCCCTCAAGTCGGGCGATCAAATCTGTGGGGATCGCCAGATCAACTGGATCGGCCCCACCTGATGACACAAGCACCAACGTATTACCGGCAATATCGACGCGTGTGCCTTCGATGATCAGGTTGCTTGCCTCGATCTGATCCATCCAGTCTTCGTTCGCCGACACGAATAGATCGGCAGGAGCACCCTGCATGATTTGGCGCGCAAGAGCGGAACTGGACGCAAATGAAAAGACAACGTCGGTGCCGCTGTCATCGGACCAAACGGCCGCAACATCCTCGATCGCATCTTTCATGCTCGAGGCCGCAAAAACGGTGATCGTTTCAGCTCGCAAAGCACCGCTCAGCGCGAAAAAGGCCGCGATCAAGAACATCGGAAATTTCATAGCCGAAACATCGCCCCCCGCCCGCGCCAATGCAAGGGGTGACGCGATGGGTGACGCAAAGGGAATGGCAAACGCCAATCACGGGATTGCATTGCCATGCCGGTCGATTAGAATGGCTCCAACAGGCAGATCACAGATCGCAGTCAATAATTGCAGTAAAAGCGATGTCGATTCACAAAAGCGGCCAACCAAAAATCAGCCTTGTCGGTGCGCAAAAAACCGATGTGCGAACCCAGTTTGCCGCACTGTGCTATCGCGTGAACAAGGGCGAAGTCGAATTCTGTCTGATCACCAGTCGCAGCGCAGGCAGCTGGATTATCCCCAAAGGTTGGCCGATGGACGGCCAGACGCCTGCCAAGGCCGCCGCAACCGAAGCATTTGAAGAAGCCGGCCTTGAAGGCAAGGTGCACCCACAAAGCCTTGGGGTGTTCACTTACGAAAAGCAGATCGGCACGGGGTCCACGCCCTGTCTTGCGATTGTCTATGCTATGCAGGTCAAAACCGTGCTGTCGCGTTGGCCCGAACGCAAAGAACGTCGCCGCAAGTGGTTTAGCGGCAAAAAGGCTGCCGCGCGGGTCGCCAATCCAGAATTGCGCCAGATGATCCTGAAATTCGACCCCACGCAGCTTTAGCGGCCTATGAAGTTACGGACGGGCGCACTATCTAAATCGTACGCGTTCCTTATAGGCTCCTCACATGATCCGCTTTGATCTGACATGCAGCGCAGACCACCGCTTTGACAGCTGGTTCCAGTCGGGTGCCGCTTTTGACACCGTCAAGGCAGCGGGCATGCTAGCCTGCCCGACCTGCGGATCATCAAAGGTGGACAAGGCGCTGATGGCCCCGCCGGTCTCGAAATCCGTCGCCAAGACGCAAATCGCACCACTACAAGCAAAAGACGCCTACCCGAAAACGGCCCTTGCAAAGATGCGCGCCGAGGTCGAGGCGAACTCGGAATACGTGGGCAAGAATTTTGCGACCCAAGCGCGTAAAATGCATGACGGTGACACGCCTGAACGTGCGATCTACGGCGAGGCCAAGCCCGAAGAGGCCCGCAAGCTGATCCAAGACGGAATAGCGGTGATACCTTTGCCCTTTATTCCGAAACGCAAAACCAACTGAGGTATACATATGACGACCCTGATTACCGGCGCCAATCGTGGCATTGGACGCGCTTTGCTTGATCAATCCCGCGCGGCGGGCGATCTAACCTTTGGCACCGCTAGGACCGTTATGGACAACCTGCTGCAGCTGGATGTGGCGAATGCTTCGTCGGTGAAAATCCTTGCGAAAGAACTAAAAGATCAACCACTTGACCTGCTCGTCTGCAATGCTGGTGTGTATCTTGATAAGGGCGACACGCTCGCGGCAGGCTACGAATCCGACAAATGGGCTGATACATTCGCGATCAACGTTACAGGCGTGTTCCTGACCATTCAGGCGTTGCTCCCCAACCTGCGGGCAGCGCAAAACGCGCGCATCGCGATCATCTCAAGCCAGATGGCGTCCGATACCAACGCCCCGGGCGGCAGCTATATCTATCGCGCCTCCAAGGCGGCGGCGCTGAACCTTGGACGTAATCTGGCAAGCGATTTAAAACCTGAAGGCATCGCCGTGGGTATCTATCACCCCGGCTGGGTGCAGACCGATATGGGCGGCGCAAGCGCTGCAATTACGGTGGATGAAGCGGCTACGGGTCTGCTGCAACGCTTTGCCGCCCTTAATATCGCCACGACGGGCTGTTTTGAAACCTGGGACGGACGCGCGCACCCCTATTGATCCCTGCCCCATTGCCCTCGCCTCGCCTGCACCGTATGAGAACTGCGACCTGTATTAAGGGAGCGCCATGCCCGTTCTTGTGATGAAATTCGGCGGCACATCTGTCGCCACGTTGGACCGTATCCACCGCGCCGCCAAACGCGTCGGTGTCGAGGTGGCCAAAGGCTATGACGTGATTGTCATCGTATCCGCCATGTCGGGCGAAACCAACAAGCTGGTGGGTTTTGTCAACGAAACCTCGCCGCTTTATGACGCGCGCGAATATGACGCCGTGGTCAGTTCGGGCGAAAACGTCACCGCTGGCCTGATGGCGCTGACCTTGCAGGAAATGGACGTGCCCGCGCGCAGTTGGCAAGGCTGGCAAGTGCCCGTCAAAACGACCAGCGCGCATTCAAACGCGCGGATCGAAGAAATCCCGACCGACAACATCATGGCCAAGTTTGGCGAAGGTATGCGCGTTGCCGTCGTTGCCGGATTCCAAGGGGTCAGCCCCGAAGGACGCATAACCACGCTAGGCCGTGGCGGATCCGACACCACCGCCGTGGCTTTTGCCGCCGCATTCGGGGCAGAGCGCTGCGACATCTACACTGACGTCGATGGCGTCTACACCACCGACCCACGCATCACGTCCAAGGCCCGCAAGCTCGATAAAATCGCGTTCGAGGAAATGCTGGAACTGGCTTCCCTTGGCGCAAAAGTGTTGCAAACGCGGTCAGTCGAACTGGCGATGCGCTATAAAGTGCGCCTGCGGGTGCTGTCATCATTTGAAGAACCAACCGACGACGCCGGAACGCTCGTCTGTGACGAGGAGGAAATCATGGAATCCAACGTTGTGGCCGGTGTGGCCTATTCGCGCGACGAAGCCAAAATGACGCTGATTTCGGTGGCCGACCGCCCCGGCATCGCCGCCGCGATCTTTATGCCGCTGTCAGACGCGGGCGTGAACGTCGATATGATCGTGCAGAACATCAGTGAGGAAGGGCGCACCGACATGACGTTCTCCTGCCCTGTCGATCAGGTGAAACGGGCCGAAAAGGCGATGAACGACGCCAAGGCGTCGGGCGAGATCAACTTTCACGATCTGGTCGCTGACGAAGGTGTCGCCAAAGTCTCTGTTGTCGGCATCGGCATGCGCAGCCACACAGGCGTCGCCGCGAAAATGTTCGATGTGCTGTCCAAAGAGGGCGTGAACATCAAGGTGATCACCACCTCCGAGATCAAAATCTCGGTGCTGATTGATCGCAAATACATGGAACTGGCCGTGCAAGCGCTGCACGATGCGTTCGAGTTGGAAAAGGCAAGGTGATGATGAAATCCAGGTCGCTTCAAACAACCATAGGCCGTTTGGCCGCTATCGCTTTAACCACTGCTTCGGTCGCGATTAGCTCGCCGAGCCACGTTATTGGTCAACCCGCATCCCATATTGAACTGGTCTATGCGGAACAGCTAGAAGGTGTTTACGGCCAGAATTGGTTCGCCCAGGTCTTAGGGGACCGCACGGGTTCCGGTGTGGAAGTCTACGTCGTTGGCGATGGTAAAACCGGGGACTTTTTCGGTATCATTTCAGTTGACTGTCAAACCCCACGTTATTCACGTTGGCTTGCAACTGGCGGCTACGTTCCAGATCATCAGATTCCGAGTGAAGCGATTCTTCGCATTCGCAATTTGGCCTGCCGCTAACAGCGACCGGACCATAACGGTAGTTGTAGCTTATTGCACGACTTGCTTCCCCAAACACCCGTCCGGAATCAAGCCGCAGGCGCCGGGCTTTCGTTGGCCCGCCCGAACGGGTCGGGGATATGCGACGCAAACACCGAACCAAGCACAGGGTGCGCACGCACACGGGCGTAGAACCGCGCCACGACCAAATCGTTTTGCGCCTCGCCCACGGGAATACGCGGCGGCAGCGTTATGCCACGATGATCCAGACGACAACCAAGCAAACCGTCAGATAAAACAACGTGTTGATCATCCATCGGATCAGGCCCGCGTCACCTTCGGGATCCACGCCCAAGCGCTCGCAAGATTTCGTTCCAGGCCAAAGAAATACTGCGGATAGCTTCATGTCGTCCATCCCTTTTGGAATTTTCAATTGCGCATTCACTAGCGCTTTTAAATGCGTACTGTAAATGCCATATAACGGACATGCAGTTAGACAAATTCACCGACTACGCCCTGCGCATCCTGATGACATTGGCCGTCAGGGGCTCCGCCCGCGTGCCAACGTCAGAAATTGCAGCACTTTTCAAGCTCTCCGAAAACCACCTCTCTAAGGTCGCGACCCAACTCGCGCGCCAAGGCTTTGTCACGTCTGAACGCGGTCGTGGTGGTGGCCTGACGCTTGCACGTCCCGCCGATCAGATCAGCATTGGCGCGGTCGTGCGCGCCATGAAGCGTGTCGGTCCAGCCGTCGAATGCCTTGGGTCCAACCAATCCTGCCTGATCTTGCCTGCCTGCGGGCTGCGTGATCCCCTTGCAAAAGCCCAAGAGGCGTTCTTTGCAACATTGGATGGCTATACGCTGGCCGAGGTTTCACGCGCGCGGCGTTCGCTCACCGCGTTGCTTGATGCCTGATCGCAACCGTCGTGACACGTCCTTTGCGCCACTCACCTTTCCTCTCCCCCTCGCGGCGCGACTCGCCTATAGGTAGGGTAATAAGCTGGGGGCAGAATGCCACAACGGATTGAAAGCGAGAGCCGCAAACTACTGGGCCGTTTGCGTGATGCCATGGCCAAGGACAGCGCAGGACAGGCGCGCCTTGATGAAATCGTGCATCTGATCGCCAAGTCGATGCTGACCGAAGTCTGCTCGATCTACCTGTTCCGCGACACTGAAACCCTTGAACTTTGTGCGACAGAAGGCCTTGAGGCTGACGCCGTTCACCAGACCCGCATGCGCCTTGGCGAAGGGCTTGTTGGCCGTGTCGCGCGCACCAAACGCATCGTAAACACCGCCGATGCGCCTTCGGCCAAGGGTTTCCGCTATATGCCGGAAACCGGCGAAGAACGATTTTCGTCGTTCTGCGGCGTGCCGGTTCAGCGGCTTGGTGAAGTACTGGGTGTCTTGGTCGTGCAATCGCGGGATGCCCGCGAATTTTCCGCCGACGAGGTTTATGCTCTTGAGGTCGTGGCGATGGTAATCGCCGAAATGACCGAACTTGGCATATTCTTGGGTGACGGCGCGGCCCTGTCGGCCCGTCACCAGCAGCCTGTTATGATTCAGGGCACCGTCGGCCAAGAGGGCGCGGTGCAGGGAAATGTTTACCTGCACGAACCGCGCGTCGTTGTGACCAATTTGATTTCCGACGACCCGGATGGCGAAACCGCACGTCTGCGCGAGGCTGTCGATACCTTGCGCATTTCGGTCGATCAGATGCTGGATCAGACCAAGAAGCTGGACACAGATCAGGCCGAAGTGCTTCAGGCTTACCGGATGTTCGCCAATTCACGCGGCTGGATGCGCCGGATGGAGGCAGATATCGACAGCGGACTTTCAGCCGAAGCGGCCGTTGAAAAAGAACAATCACTGGCGCGCTCGCGCATGAACCAATCGGGCGATGCATATCTGCGCGACCGGCTTCACGATCTAGACGATCTGTCCAACCGGCTGCTGCGCATTTTGACCGGACAGGGCAAGGACACCGGCGCGGAAATGCCCGACAATCCGATCCTGGTGGCACGCAATATCGGTCCGGGTGAACTACTGGGATACGGCAAGTCCATTCGCGGCATTATCCTTGAAGAAGGCTCGGTCGGCAGCCACGCCGCGATTGTAGCGCGCGCTTGGGCGATCCCGTTGGTGATCTACGCCAAGGGCATTCTCACCGAGGCCCTGAATGGCGACGCCGTTCTGGTAGACGGGGAACAGGGGATCGTTCACTTGCGGCCCGACGATGCCGTCCAGGCCGCTTTTCGCGACAAAATCGCAATGCAAACCCGCGCCCAAGAGCGCTATGCCTCTATTCGCGATCTGCCCGCGCAGTCAAAGTGCGGTACGACAATTGGTCTACACATGAATGCCGGATTGATGGCCGACCTGCCGTCTCTGGCTGGCTCTGGCGCTGAAGGTGTCGGGCTATTTCGCACCGAATTGCAGTTCTTGATCCGCAATCAAATGCCAAAAAGAGGCGAGTTATCAGCGCTTTATGCACGGGTCATGGATGCCGCCGATGGGCGACGCGTGGCGTTTCGTACGCTTGATATCGGGTCGGACAAGGTGCTGACCTATATGAAACCCAATGACGAACCAAACCCGGCGATGGGCTGGCGCGCGATCCGCGTAGGGCTTGATAAACCGGGTGTCTTGCGGATGCAGCTTCAAGCACTGATCCGCGCGGCCAACGGGCGACCTTTGACGGTGATGTTCCCGTTCATTGCCCAAATGGAGGAATTCCGCGATGCCCGCGCCGAAATGGATAAGGCCATGGAACGCGAACGCATCCTTGGCCACCCCCTGCCTGAAAAGATCGAAGTCGGCGCGATGTTGGAAACACCCAGCCTTGCCTTTGCGCCCGAAACTTTTTTTCAAGAGGTCGATTTCCTGTCGATTGGCGGCAACGACCTGAAACAGTTTTTCTTTGCCGCGGATCGCGAGAATGAAAGGGTCCGCAGGCGATATGACACGCTAAACGTCAGCTTCCTAAGCTTTCTTGAGCAGATTATTGCCCGCTGCGATGCTTCAAACACGCCACTAAGTTTTTGCGGAGAAGACGCAGGCCGGCCGATCGAGGCGCTGTGCTTTGCGGCACTTGGCCTGCGCACGCTTTCCATGCGGCCAGCGTCGATTGGGCCTGTAAAGAGCTTGCTCCGTCGATGTGATATTACAGCCGTCAAGGCGGTGATTGACGAAGCACGCGAGCGAGGCGATCAATCCGTGCGCGGTGCTATGTCCGATTGGCTGCGCGAACAAAACAGCTAAGGCTCATCTGACATTCAGGCGCGTTTCACGGGTGTTTTGTTCGCCGCCAGCGCGTCATGAAATGCATCCAGCACGGCTGTTTCACCGTGGTCGCGCGCCAAGGCCCGCAATCCGAAATGCACATGCGCTATATCGGTGTAATATCCGACAAAGGCAAAATTCGTTCCGGCACCGGCCACAGCCCCCAAGACGGGCACCGCTTGCGTCGCCAGCTTTTGCGACAAAACGGCCGCAAAGCGCGGGGCAATGCGCCCAATCAGCCCATTCACAGCTGCCCCCGACAGGGCCAGACGGGCACTGACAAAGGCCGTATCGATCCCGTCGTCATAATCAGATGCCCCCCCCGAACCAAACACGCGCAAGCATTCGATCCGCGTATCATCCGCAAGCGGGTCTTCACCGTGCGCCACCGCCACACCCTGCACGGCGCGAAAAATCACGGTTGTCGTGACGGGCAGTTCGGCAAGGGCTGTGGGCAGGCCGCCAATCCCGCCAAGCGCACCCGAAATTGTCGCTAGCGCGCGATGTGCGCGGTCCGTGCCAACCAGTTTGCCAACACCGCCACGGGTGCGCCCTGCAATGTCATACGAGTGACGCAGCGCATGTTTCGTCGCCCCTTCGATCTGCGCATGGGTCTTGGCCGGAAGCAGCTTGAGGCCGTCTTCGATCTGCCCACCAACAAAGGTCACAAATTGCATGATCAGCCCATTGGCGCGATGCTGACGCCCCGCAAGCGCGTTGATACGCGCAACGGCGGCTTCATCCAGCGGAATATGCACAGACTCGGGGTTAACAAGTTTCATGTGAGGCAACTCCCATGTCAGGCAACGGAACATTCATTTTCTATAGATTGGGACGCCCAACGTCGATTTCAATCACTGGCCCGTTGAGCTGGCCCGACAACCCCATCCCATGCGCCACTTTGCAGCTCCAACCCCAGGACACGATCAGGGTTGGTCGGGGGCGGCATTTCAACGCCGGTCAGTCGCTTGAAACCAAAGCGCGCATAATACGGCGCATCACCCACAAGCATCAGCCGGTCCCAGCCAAGCGCACGCGCCTCGTCGATCACCGCGCCCATAAGGAACCCACCAAGGCCTTCGCCTTGCCGCGTCGGGTGCACGGCAACAGGGCCAAGCAACAGCGCAGGCAAACCCGCGACCGACACGGGCCAGTTGCGGATTGCGCCGCCGACAATCCCGCCTTCGCGTGCGACGAAACAAAGGGCCGCGACAGGTGCCACGCCTTCGCGCAGACGATAGGACGACAGTGCTTCGCGGCCAGGCGCAAAGCTGAGGTCGAAGAGGGCTTCAACCTCCCACCAGTCTTCATCTGTTTCGATCGCGATTTCCATGAGTCTCGTTGAACCGTTGTTTTGCTTTCATTGCAAACAGGTTATGTCTACCCAAGTCATGAAAACACCCGTGCCACCGTGTGGGTTAAACCGGAAATTCATATGTTCTACCAGCCTGACCAAGGCCACGGCCTGCCCCACAATCCCTTTAGCGCCATCGTGTCGCCACGCCCGATTGGCTGGATTTCGACCCGTGGGGCTGATGGTGTGGACAACCTAGCGCCCTATTCGTTTTTCAACGCCGTAGCCTATGAGCCGCCGCAGGTGATGTTTGCGAGCACTAGCGCCAAGGACGACCGTGGCGACACCAAGGACAGCGTGGCCAATATCCGCGAAACAGGTGTTTTTACAGTAAATATCGTCGAATATGGCATGCGCGATGCGATGAACCGCACCAGCAGGGCATGGCCTTGCGACGTCGATGAATTCACTGATGCCGGCCTGGAAAAGGGGCAATGTCAGACGATTGACTGCGCCTATGTGGCCGCTGGCCCCGCTGCCCTGGAATGCAAATTGACCCAGATCGTGAAACTGGCGGGTGCTGCGAATTTTGTGGTCTTTGGCGAAGTAACGGGCGTGCATCTGCGCGATGATTGCCTGATTAACGGGCGCTTTGACGTGACGCGGTATGCCCCCCTCGCCCGCCTTGGTTACAGCGACTATACAGCCGTGCGTGACGTTTTTGGAATGATCCGCCCCGGCGACACATCACCCTAAGGGCACGCGCCGCCGCACAGAATTAATGCCCGCCGACGATGCCCGTGCGCACCGAATAATCGGCAGCGATTTCGTAGTCAGGATCGTCATCGCTATCGACCATCAGGTGGCCCGCTTTGGATAGCAGCTTGTGACAATCGCGCGACAGATGGCGCAACTGGATCTGCTTGCCTGCATCTTCATAGCGCAGGGCAATCGCCTCGATCGCCTGAAGTGCTGAATGGTCCACCACACGGCTACGGTTAAAGTCGATGATCACTGTGTCGGGATCATTTTCAACGTCGAAAATCTCGTTGAAACCGTCTGTTGAGCCAAAGAAAAGCGGCCCTTCTATTTCATAAACCTTGGCGCCCTTTTCAGTCGCGCTTTCACGAGTCACTGCATGGATGCGCTGCGCGTTGTTCCACGCATAGGCCAGCGCAGACACGATCACACCGACAACGACAGCCGTGGCCAGATCGGTCCAAACCGTGACAACCGTCACCAGCACGATGACAAAGGCATCCGTCAGCGGCACTTTGCGCAGGATCGTCAGCGAGTTCCAAGCGAAGGTGCCGATCACGACCATGAACATCACACCGACCAACGCAGCCAACGGGATTTGTTCAATCAGGCCACTGGCGAACAGAATAAAGCTCAGCAGGAACAGCGCCGAGACAATACCGGCAATACGCGTGCGTCCGCCGGATTTCACGTTGATCATCGACTGACCGATCATCGCACAGCCACCCATGCCACCAAAGAAACCAGTGACCGTATTGGCAACACCTTGGGCGATGCATTCCTGACTTGCCCCACCGCGCTTGCCGGTCATTTCACCAACAAGGTTCAGCGTCAGCAGGCTTTCGATCAGACCAATCGCCGCCAAAATCACCGCAAATGGCGCAATGATCCACAGTGTTTCAAGGTTGAATGGGGCCAGCATATCGCCATAAATCCCCACGCCACCTTCACCACCAAAGCTAAAGGGCATGTGGAACGGCGGGAACGTGCCACTAATCGAAGCAAGATCACCAACGCGCGGCACATCAAGCCCGAACCCGATGACCAGCGCGGCCACAATGCCAATGCCAGCAAGCGGTGCAGGGATCAGTTTGGTGACCTTTGGTGTGGCCCAAATGATCGCCATCGTCAGCGCGACAAGCCCCAGCATCAAGAACAGCGGCATCCCTGACAGCCATTCGCCATTTGCCATGCCATGACCGGCACCTTCGGCAGAACCGGGCACCTGAAACTGGCCCAGCTGTGCGAGGAAAATCACGATCGCAAGCCCGTTCACAAAGCCCAACATCACCGGATGCGGCACAAGGCGAATGAACCTGCCCCAATGCATAAAACCGACAAACAACTGGATCAAACCCATCAGAACGACGGTCGCAAACAGATATTCGACGCCATGCAGCGCAACAAGGCTGACCATCACAACGGCCAAAGCACCGGTTGCACCCGAAATCATCCCCGGACGACCACCAATCAGGGCGGTGATCAGGCCAACGATAAAGGCCGCGTAAAGCCCCACAAGCGGATGCACACCTGCCACAAAGGCAAAGGCGACGGCCTCGGGGACAAGGGCAAGGGCGACAGTCAGGCCCGACAGAACCTCGATCCGCAGGACCGTTGGCGTCAGCCCCTTGGTGGTTGGTTTCAGATCGTGGGCGTCAAGACGTTCGGCAAAGGCCGCGAGCATCGCTTTGGGCAAAGGAGTCACCTGTTTATGGGATTTTCCAACCACCTAACGGGCACGCGGCGCAATGTCACGTCCCAAGGCGGCCCGAATGCGCGGTGTTGCCCGCATCACACGGCAGTTTGCGCCGCCACGCACTTTCCATTCCTGTGGATGCGCGCCAAACTGCACCCATCCTACGCCAGCGCGGAGCCAGCCAATGCCCAAAACCATCATCGGAGTAATCGGCGGGTCTGGTGTTTATGACATCGCCGGACTGGACGGCGCGACGTGGCAATCTGTGCACACGCTGTGGGGCGACCCATCAGACCAGATTTTGACTGGAACGTTGGACGGCGTGGATATGGCGTTTTTGCCGCGCCACGGTCGCGGCCATGTGCATTCCCCCACGACCGTTCCGTATCGTGCCAATATCGACGCCCTAAAACGGCTTGGCGTCACAGATGTGATCAGTGTCAGCGCCTGCGGGTCGTTCCGCGAGGACATGCCGCCAGGTGATTTCGTGATCGTCGACCAGTTCATCGACCGCACATTCGCGCGCGAAAAATCATTTTTCGGGACCGGCTGTGTGGCGCATGTGAGCGTTGCCCATCCAACCTGTTCGCGGCTCGGTGATGCGGTCGCAACCGCAGCGGCCAAAGCCGGCATACGCGCCCACCGTGGCGGCACCTATCTGGCAATGGAGGGCCCGCAGTTTTCATCCATCGCCGAATCCAGAATGTATCGGGCTTGGGGCTGTGACGTGATCGGCATGACCAATATGCCCGAAGCCAAACTCGCCCGCGAGGCTGAACTTTGTTATGCGTCAATCGCGATGATCACCGACTTTGATAGCTGGCATCCCGACCACGGCGCGGTTGAAATCAGTGACATCATCGCCACCCTCGGAGCAAATTCCGCCAACGCACGCGACTTGATTGCGCGTCTGCCCGCGCTTTTGGGCGCGGCGCGCCACACATGCACCAGCGGCTGTGATCACGCATTGGAGCACGCGATCATGACCGCACCAGACAAGCGTGACCCTGTGCTTTTGGAAAAACTGGCTGTCATCGCTGGACGCGTGTTGTGAAATATCTCGTGGTCCTGTTGCTGTTGTTCGCCTTGCCCCTAAAGGCGCAAGAATTCATCGCCAGCAATGGTCCCCTCACGGATGAGGATTTCTATCGCACGGTTGCCTGTGGCGCCCGTCCCGGCGGGTCGTGCCAATCGCCATTCGTGCGTTGGACGCCGCCGCGTGGACAGCAGATTATCGTCGGCTTTGATCCTGCTCCACCCGGGTTTCCAGGCGATTTGCAAGAAATGCTTTCGCAATCGCTTGATCGCGCGATCCAGCAGTTGAACAATGCGACAGACGCGATCCAATTGCGCCGTCGCGATAAGTCTGGCTCGGCTGATATCAGTATTATTCTGCGCAACATCGTTTCTGGAGATCAGATCAGCGGCCTTGGTATTTCCGAACTGGAAGGTGTCCCGATCAGTGCCGCCATCGTGCAAGTCTGGTGGAACGACGCCCTTGAAATCACTGATGCGGTGATTGTTATTGCCCGCGATATTCCCTTGGACGAGGCCGACTCGATCATGCTCGAAGAATTGACCCAAGGGCTTGGCCTACTTACTGATATTCGCAATCCGTTTTACGACACCCGCTCGGTCTTCTCGGAAGACTCCAACTCTGTGCGTAAACTTGGCCCCCAAGATCGCATGGCCGTGGCGCGGCACTATGCATCCCGAAATTAACCTGCAGGACACCCCATGAAAACCGTCAAAGACTACATCCGCACGATCCCCGATTTTCCGCATGCGGGCATCATGTTCCGCGATGTGACTACCTTGTTCGCGGATCCGCGCGGGTTCCGGATCGCTGTGGACCAGCTTTTGCACCCCTATGCGGGCGCGGACATCGACGTGGTAATCGGGCTCGAAGCGCGCGGCTTTATCCTTGGGGGTGCAATCGCGCACCAACTTGGCAAGGGCTTCGTGCCAATCCGCAAAAAGGGGAAACTGCCCGGAAAGACGATCGAGCAAGCTTACGCATTGGAATACGGCGAGGCAGTGATGGAAATGCACGATGACGCGCTTGAAGCCGGCACTAAGGTCCTTTTGGTCGATGACCTGCTCGCAACAGGTGGCACTGCCGAGGCAGGTATCAAGCTTATCGAACGTCTTGGAGCGCAGGTGATCGGTTGCGCTTTTGTCATCGATCTGCCCGATCTGGGCGGGAGAGCGCGCCTCGAGAGCCTTGGCATGGAGGTGCACGCGCTTTGCGCCTACGCGGGCGACTAGCGCGGCCCCAAAGACGTATCGCCCGCGGCTAATCCCTATGGCTAATAAGGGCCTCTGGCAGAGGCATCACTGATCGCGACGCAAAACAGCGCCGGGGTTCATGATGCCGTCCGGATCAAGGGCCGCTTTGATCGCCCGCATCATCGCCAGCTTGGCCGGATCGCCATAGCGTTCCAGATCAGCGACCTTAAGCCGCCCGATCCCGTGTTCAGCGCTGACCGACCCACCAAAGCTGTGCGCCAGGTCGTGCACAGTTCTCTTAACGACGTCGCGGTGATCGCGGAAATCATCTCGCAATTTGCCGTGCGGCGGGAAGACGTTGTAGTGCAGGTTTCCGTCACCTAGATGGCCAAAGCAGTTGATCCGAAACGCGCCCAAGGCCGCGAGTGCGCGCCCGCCCTGTGCAATGAAGTCAGGAATGCACGAGAGCGGGACCGAAATATCATGCGACGAAATTGATCCGATCCGGCGGTTCGCCTCGGGGATGCTTTCGCGCAATGTCCAGAAAGCGGCCCGCTGCGACAGTGACTGGGCGATCACGCCGTCGCTGACCAGACCTGCGTCATCGGCTGCGGCGTAAAGATCGCCAAGGGCTGCATCTGGCGACAGCCCACGCGGCAAGCCTACGTCGATCAGCACCATCCAATCGGGTTGATCGGCGAAGGGCATGACGATCTCTGGTCCGACCTCGCGCAGAAAATCCGGCCCTTGGCGGTGCATCAACTCAAACGCTGAAATCGTATCGCCCAAGTGTTCGCCTGCAAGGGCGAGCAATTCAAGTGCGGCCTGCGGCGAGGGCACCGCAAAGATCGCCGCACCAACTTCGTTGGGCACCGGCACAAGGCGCAGCGCGGCGGCGGTAATCACGCCCAATGTTCCTTCGGCGCCGATCATCAGATCACGCAGATCATAGCCCGTGTTATCCTTGCGCAGCCGTGTTAGCCCGTTCCACACCGAGCCATCCGGGCGTACCACTTCAAGACCCAAACACTGCGCGCGTGCATTGCCGTAACGCAGCACATTCACACCGCCCGCATTTGTCGACAACAGCCCACCGATCCGCGCCGAGCCTTCGGACGCGAGCGAGAGCGCAAACATCCGGTCCACACTTGCCGCGGCGCGCTGCACATCTGCCAGGATCACGCCCGCATCCACAACCATCACATTCTCGCTGGGATAGATGTCGCGGATTACCTTCATGCGCTCAAGCGACAAGATCACTGGCGCAGGACCATCCGATTGCAGCTGCCCGCCGACCAGTCCGGTTCCGCCACCGTAAGGTACCACGCCAATCCTCGCCGCCGCACAGGCCCGCACAATCTGCGAAACCTCGCTCGTGCTCGATGGCGCAAGTACAAGTCCCTGCCCCGTCCAACGTCCGCGTGGTTCGCTTAGATAGGCAGCAGTGTCGTCGCGAAACGTGGCAGCGGGTAACTTCCCGCGCAATTGCACTTCAAAATCCGGCGTCACCGCATTGAGCATTTTCCCTTACCCCGCATCAGTCTTGCCGCGCCGGTCATTGCGCAGATTGGCGTAGAGCACATGATTGCGCCAGCGCCCGTCGATCTGCAAATAACTTTGGGCGACGCCTTCGTATTTATAGCCGCATTTTTCAAGCAGGCTGCGCGAGGGGGTGTTTTCGGGCAGGCAACCAGCCTCGATACGGCTCAGGTCGAGCGCGTGAAAGGCGTGATGCACAAGGCCTTGGATCGCCTCACGCATATAGCCCTGCCGCGCGAAATCCGCGCCGATCCAATAGCCGGTCGTGCCAGCCTGCGCGGGTCCGCGCCGGATATTATCAAGCGTGATCGCCCCAAGAAGCGTGTCGTCTTCGCGCCGAATCAAAAATAGCGGCACCGCGGTGCCGCTATTGATAGACCGCTGCGCCCAATACACACGGTTGGCAAAACTCCTACGGCTGAGGTGATCCTTGGCCCATGCGGGTTCCCATGGGGATAGGAAGTCAAAACTTGCCTGTCGCAATGCAGTCCAAGAGCGAAAATCCCCATGTACCGGCGGGCGCAACGTCAGCCGCTCGGTCTCAATCCGGACTTTGCGTCTTGGGCGTAGCATTAAGCGGCGAGCCTTTCACGTAGTTCGGCAAGGCGTGGTGCGGATTGACTTGGGCCATAGATCGTCAGGGCTGCGCCCGAGTTGACAGCCATATTGGCTGCAAATCCTTTGACGTCGCCGGTTGTAACCGCATCAATCCGCGCGACCGTTTCTTCAAGCGTCGGCACGCGGCCCCAAATCGACACCAAACGTGCCAGACGTTCGGCGCGACTTGACGGGCTTTCGAGCCCCATCAGCAATCCCGCTTTAAGCTGGGCACGGGCGCGCGCGACTTCATCGGCGCGCATGTCGTCGGCGCTGCGCTTTATCTCGTCCATCGTAATTCCGGCCAGATCGCCAATCTGGTCCGCTGATGTGCCTGCATAGATCGTGGTCATACCTGAATCCGCATAGGCCCCTGCCTGCGCAAAGATCGTGTAGCAAAGGCCGCGCTTTTCACGCACTTCCTGAAACAGTCGCGACGACATCCCGCCACCCAATGCCGTGGCATAGATCTGCGCTGTGTAAATCTCGGGGTCGTTATAGGCCGGTCCCTCAAGCGCGAGGGCAAAGTGGACCTGTTCCAACGCTTTTACTTCGTGGCGTTCACCGCTCTGAAAATTCGCAGGGACAATCAACGCCTGCGCAGGGCCGGTATCAAGGTGCCCGAACAATTCTTCGGCGCGGGCAACAATCGTGTCGTGATCGACAGCGCCTGCCGCCGACAGAATCATCTGCGCGGGTTGGTAGTTGGTGCGCACAAACTCGGTCAGATCTGCGCGACTGAACGCGCTGACACGTTCGGCGGGACCAAGGATCGTGCGACCAAGGGGCTGATCGGGATAGGCGACCTCTTGCAGCCAATCAAAGATAATATCGTCGGGGGTATCAAGCGCCTGCCCGATCTCTTGCAGGATCACGCCACGCTCGACCTCGATTTCGGCGGGGTCAAAAACCGGGTTCAGCAAGATGTCGGAAATAACTTCGAGCGCCAGAGGCACATCGTCTTGCAGGACGCGCGCGTAATAAGCCGTCATCTCGCGCGAGGTATAGGCGTTGATATAGCCACCCACATCTTCGATGGCTTCCGCGATTTGCAATGCGCTGCGGATCTTTGTGCCTTTGAACGCCATATGTTCAAGGAAATGCGCGATGCCGTTTTGTTGCGACGTTTCGTTGCGTCCGCCTGCGTTGACCCAAATCCCGAGGGACGCGGATTTTAAGCCAGGCATGTGTTCGGTGACAATCCGCAGACCGTTGGACAGGGTATGAAGTTGGACGCTCAAGCGGTGATCCGTTCTTTGATAAGGGCTTGCAATGCGGGCAAATCGTTAGCGACGCGCGTGACCCGTTCGTCACGCTCTAATAGATCGGCCATATGTGGTGGAAGTTGCGGGCGTGTGCCAGTGGCTTGTTCAACGGCATCGGGAAACTTTGCCGGATGCGCGGTGGCCAGCGTGATCATTGGTGTGGTGCCAAGGTGGTCATGGGCCACGCGCACGCCGACAGCCGTGTGCGGGCAGAACACTTCGTTGGTGACGCCGACTTGTCCGCCGATTGTGGCAAGGGTTTCGTCTTCGGACACGCTGCCGGATGCAAAGGTATCGCGCAGCATCTGATAGGCCCCCTGGCTGATCTTGAACCCGCCTTTGGTCTTTAGGTCATCCATCTGCTGCGCCACTGTAGCGCCATCTTGCCCGTATGCATAAAACAGCGCCCGTTCGAAATTGGACGACACCTGAATATCCATCGACGGGCTGATAGACGACGTGACACCCTGCTTGATCTGCTCGCCGGTTTGCAGGGTGCGGTGCAGGATATCGTTCTGGTTCGTGGCGATGATCAGTTGTTCAATCGGCAGGCCCATTTCTTTGGCGATATAACCCGCGAAAATGTCGCCGAAATTGCCTGTCGGCACGGTGAAGCTGACCTTGCGGTGCGGCGCACCAAGGCTGACGGCGCTGGAGAAGTAGTAGACCACCTGCGCCAACACGCGGCCCCAGTTGATGCTGTTCACACCTGCCAAACGCACCTCGTCGCGGAAATCGAAATCGTTGAACATGTCCTTCAGGGCAGCTTGGCAATCGTCGAAATCGCCGTCAACGGCGAGAGCATGAACATTCGCCTCGCTTGGCGTTGTCATCTGGCGGCGCTGCACTTCGGAAACACGACCATGCGGAAACAGAATGAACACATCAACGTTGGACAGGCCCCTGAAGGCCTCAATCGCCGCCGATCCGGTATCGCCGGACGTCGCGCCAACAATCGTAATCCGATCACCGGACCGCGAAAGTGCCGCTTGGAACATCTGGCCGATCAACTGCATGGCAAAATCTTTGAAGGCCAGCGTTGGCCCGTGGAACAATTCCAGCAGGAAATGATTGGGGGCAAGTTGGACCAATGGCGCGCGGGCATCGTGGCCAAAACCGCCGTAAGCCGCATCAATCAGCGCGCGGAATTCGGCGTCCGTAAAGGTATCACCGATAAACGGGCGCATCACGGTGAAGGCAATATCCTCGTAGGACTGCCCGGCCATCGCAGCGATCTGGTCAGCGCTGAGCGTCGGGATGGTCTCGGGCACATAAAGCCCGCCATCGCGCGCCAGCCCCGTCATCATCGCCTGTTCAAACGTCAGCTTGGGCGCTTGACCACGGGTTGAGATATACTGCATCTCTTAGTCCTTCTGGCGCAGGGTGCGGATGATAAGAAACATGGTCATGACCGCCCAGACAAAAGCGAGCAGGAACCATGTAATCGCATAGTTAAGGTGGTCGTTCTTGATCGTGCTCGTGTCAACGGGCAAAGGCGTCAGCCGCGGGTCCAGTCCCGATCCGTTGTTCAAAACCACCATAATTGGATCCGTCCCCAGCGCGGCAGCCATTGCCATGATATCGCGGGCAAACCAGATATTCCTGGGCAGGTCCGGGTCGGGCGTCGACGAATTCCTGTCGTCTGGCCAGATCAAATTGCCGGTAATCGTTATCGCCGATGTGGCTGGCGCAAGGGACTTGTCCTCAAGCGCAAGCAAACCTTGGTCGAGTAGAATGCGGCGACCACCGCCCGTGTCAAAGCCCGAAATGACGCGATAGCCGGTGCCCGCCGCTGTGCCTGAAACCAAGACGTGCAGTTCTGCGCCAGTGGGCGTGCCCGACAGGGACACCGCGCGGTATTTGTCACTAGCCTCGCCCACGTTGATCGGAAGCGGAACAGGTGCTGCAGCAATGCGAGCGTCGATTTCGGCCAAAACACCCTGTTTCCATGCCAGGCGGTCAACCTGCCAGAACCCAAGATAAAGCAGAACGGCAATGCCACTGAGACCGAGGGCGATAGGGAAGATCAAGCGACGCATCAAAAGCGCTCCGGATTTGACGTGCGAAACGCGCGAGGTGTCTCGCGCGTCTCAGGTCTTGCGTAATGCCGTTAGAGGGTCAACCCCCTGTGGGCAACCTTAGCTGCCCCAGACGTAAACAGACGCGAAAAGAAACAGCCATACCACATCAACAAAGTGCCAGTACCATGCAGCCGCTTCGAACCCGATATGCTTTTCAGGGGTAAAGTGACCCGCATAGACGCGCATCAGGCAAACGAACAAGAAGATCGTGCCGATGACAACGTGGAAGCCGTGGAAGCCTGTCGCCATGAAGAAGTTCGCGCCATAAATGTTGCCCGCAAGGCCAAAGGCCGCGTGGCTGTATTCATAGGCTTGGAACACCGTAAAGATCGCACCAAGCGCAATCGCGAGAATCAGGCCTTGCTTGATATCACGGCGGTTGTTTTCATGCACAAGCGCGTGGTGTGCCCATGTGGCAGCGGCGCCCGAACACAACAGGATCAGCGTGTTCATCAGCGGCAGGTGCCACGCATCAAATGTTTCGATCCCAACAGGCGGCCATGGGCCGTCAATTGCAGGGCTTTGTGGGCCCATCGGATACATGGCGTGCTTAAAAAAGCTCCAGAACCAAGCGGCAAAGAACATCACTTCGGACATGATGAACATGATGAAACCGTACCGCAGACCAATGCGCACAACCGGCGTGTGATCGCCAACTTCGCTTTCAGTGATCACGTCAGACCACCAGCCATACATGCAGTAAAGCACGCCGGCGAGGCCGATCAGGAACATCCATGGGCCGTTATCCTGCATCCAGACTACGCCGCCAAACAACATGACAAACGCGCTCACCGCTGACAAAAGGGGCCAGATAGAGGGATTCAGAATGTGATAGTCGTGGTTCTTTTCGTGCGCCATGTTGGTCTTCCTCTGTCCCAAGTCTGGGGCCCATTACTTCGGGCTTTGTGGTTAGTTCAATTCTATGGCGGGTGTATTCGCCGGTGTCAAAGGTGCAAGTGCGGCCTGCGCATCATCTTCTGGCAGGTCGATCTCGTAGAATGTGTAGCTCAAGGTGATCGTGTGGACATATTGCCCCTCGCGGTCGGTCACGATGGCAGGGTCCACAAAGAAGGTCACAGGCATCAACGCGGTTTCACCCGGTTGCAGCACTTGTTCTGTAAAGCAGAAGCAGTCGATCTTATCGAAAAATCCGCCCGCCTCGTAGGGGGTTACGTTATAGGCGGCCTGTCCGGCAACGGGACGATCTGTCGGGTTTGTCGCCTCGTAGAACGCCAGCCCCGTTTCGCCAATGCGCAGGGTCATCTCGCGCTCGACGGGTTTGAATGTCCACGGCATGTTCCGCTCAAGGCTCGCATCAAAGCGGATCGTGATCGTTTGATCCAGAATGACATCACTACCGGCTTCGGCGATGTTCGTCGCACCGCCAAAACCCGTGACGCGGCAGAACCAGTCGTAGAATGGCACTGACGCCCAAGCCAAGCCACCCATAAGCAAGACGACGGAAACCGTCTGAACCACTGTACGACGCGGGCCCTGAAGGCGCGGAAAAATCATTGTGCGACCTCATCTGCGCTTGTGAGTGGTTCAAGCTGTGGACGCGCCACGTGGTCAAACCGCTCCATCTGGGTAATGTTTGGCAGGTTCAGAACCTTGACGACCGTCAGGCCGAACACGATCGCGATAAAGCCAAGCAAGATTACCAGCATCCCCATGTTACGCCCACGGCGGCGCGCGTGGATTTCATGTTCAACATGCAGCGCCATTACCAGCCACCCAACCCCCAAGGCCGCAACGCGGCCTCGGCCAAAAGCGCACCAAAGTGCAGGAACAAATAGTAAAGCGAGATCTTGAATGTGTGCTTCTCAACGGCGTAATTGTCGGCGTCGGCCTGCGCATCATTGCGTTTGAAAATGTCGTAACAGCCCTTCAGGAACCAAGCATTCAACACCAGCGCAGTCACCAGATAGATCGGTCCTCCGATCGAGGTAAACGCAATGCCCAGCGCCACAGGCACAAGGCAAATCATATAGGCCATAATGTGGTTGCGGGTCACACGGCGGCCATGAGTTTCGGTCAGCATCGGCACGCCAGCATCGCCGTAGTCGGTCTTTACGAACAGGGCGAGCGCCCAGAAATGCGGCGGTGTCCACATCAAGATCAGTGCAAACATCAGCACGCTTTCCAGCGACACACCGCCCGTGGCCACAGCCCAGCCGATCATTGGCGGGAAAGCACCTGCCGCACCACCGATGACGATGTTTTGCGGCGTCGCGCGTTTCAGCCACATGGAATAAACCACGGCGTAAAAGAAGATCGTGAAGGCCAGCAGGCCAGCCGCAAGGAAATTGGCCGCAAGCGCTAGCAAGACCACCGCAAAACCGGACAACGTCAGACCAATTGCGAGCGCCTCGCCCGGTTGGACACGGCCCGCCGGGATCGGGCGGTTGGCGGTTCGCTTCATCAGGACGTCGATATCGGCGTCCCACCACATATTCAGCGCGCCCGACGCACCGGCACCAACCGCAATGCAAAGCACCGCAACAAAGCCGATGAACGGATGCACAGCAACTGGCGCGACCAGCAGACCCACAAGGGCGGTAAACACCACAAGCGACATGACGCGCGGCTTTAGCAGGGCAAAATAATCGCCCATCTGCGCTTCATATTGCTTGGTTTCTGGCAGGCTTGCGTCTGTCATGTTGGTCCTCAAAAGGTGGTGGGCTGAAAACCCGCCCGACGGGGGACTGCGATAGGGTGGGATTAAACCCAGCCGTCACATTAGGCCGGAAATTCTTCCTGCGCACCGGCCAGCCACGCATCATAAACCTCTTGGCTCACGACTTTGACAGTGATCGGCATATAGGAATGGTCCTTGCCGCAAAGCTCGGAACACTGGCCAAAGTAGATACCTTCGCGTTCAGCGGCGAACCACAGTTGTGCCAGACGGCCCGGAACCGCGTCTTGCTTTACGCCAAACGCCGGGATCGTCCACGAGTGGATCACATCCGCACCAGTCACCTGCATCACGACCGTTGCACCAATTGGCACGACGACGGCTGTATCTGTCGCAAGGCGGAATTCGTCATCCGAATAACCAGCCTCGGCCAATTGCGCGGAAATACCTTCGTTCATGTTCCCTTCGCCATAGCCGATCATATAGCTTTCAAAGAACACGCCTTCGTCCAGGTACTCGTAGCTCCAGTACCACTGATAGCCAGTCACCTTGATGGTGATATCGGCCTCGGGGATTTCTTGCTGCTTGAACAACACGGGCAGCGAAAAAGCACCAATCACGACCAGAATGACAACCGGAACGATGGTCCATGCGATCTCAATCGGCGAGTTATGTGTGAATGTCGCCGGCTTAGGATTTGCGCGGCGATTGTAGCGCACGATCACATAGGCCATCAGGCCGGTGACGAAAAGTGTGATGATCGTGATGATCACCAGCAGCATCCCGTCAAGCCACTGCAAATCGCGGGCCAATTCAGTTGCGGGGGGCTGAAAGCCCATTTCACCGTTAACCGGCGCACCGACGATTTCAAGATCTTCGATCGCCGTCTGGGCCGAAACGGCCCCGGCCAGAAGTGCAGCACCGGTTGTGGTGCAAAGCTTGCCGACGAAATTGGTCATTCGCATATCATACCCTGCTTTGATGGTGCCCAGCGGCACCTGTCGTGAGTTGTCCGTTTATCAGCCTGATTGCCGACATCAAAACGGAATCCCGTTGTATCCATAACGGGTCATCCCATATCGTGCGCAGTAACTCAAGAACGAGAGTTGCGGCAAACGGACGCTTTTGACCTGGATCAAAGCTCAGATAAGGAAACAGCCATATGAATGGTAACCCATTTCGCCCCTTTGACACGAATCTGGATCAGGATACTTCCCTTTTGTTGCTCCGCGAGGCTGTTGCGGGGGCTGATGATGGCGAGCTATTCCTAGAGCGCCACCGCTCTGAGGTGCTGTCGTTTGACGACGGTCGCATCAAAACCGCGAGCTACAATGCCTCTGAAGGGTTCGGATTGCGGGCCGTGCGTGGTGAAACGGCTGGGTATGCCCATTCGACCACATTGGACGAACACGCCCTGCGCCGCGCCGTTGCGACGGCCCGTTTGGCCGTTGGACAAGGCGGTGGAACGTTGGCCGAGGGCCCTGCCCGCACCAATCAAAAGCTATATACTGACGCCGATCCCCTGACCGAATCTACTTTTCCCGCCAAAATCGACATCCTGCGCGAGATTGACGCCTTTGCCCGCGATCTTGATCCGCGCGTCGTGCAGGTCAGCGCAACGATTGCCGCCTCCCACCAAGAGGTTGTAATTTTACGCCCCGAAGGCACGCTGGTCACGGATATCCGGCCAATGTCGCGCGTCAATATTAGCGTCATTGTCGAACAGGATGGTCGACGCGAATCCGGCGGGATGGGTGGCGGCGGTCGTGCAGGCCTGATCGGGTTGATCGCGCGGGATGCTTGGGAACCTGTCGCACGCGAGGCGTTGCGCATCGCACTGGTTAACCTTGACGCAGAACCCGCCCCAGCAGGCGTGATGGACGTGGTCCTTGGCAACGGCTGGCCCGGTATTTTACTGCACGAGGCCGTGGGCCACGGGCTTGAGGGTGATTTCAATCGCAAAGGTTCGTCAGCTTTCGCGGGGCTGATGGGGCAACAGGTCGCGGCCAAGGGCGTGACTGTCCTTGATGATGGCACGATCCCTGATCGGCGCGGCAGCATCACCGTAGATGACGAAGGCACGCCCAGCGCCAAGAACGTGCTGATCGAAGACGGCAAGCTGGTCGGCTTTATGCAAGATCGTCAGAACGCCCGCCTGATGGGTGTCGCCCCGACCGGAAACGGGCGGCGCGAAAGCTTTGCGCATATCCCGATGCCGCGTATGACCAACACTTATATGCTTGGCGGCGATACGGATCCCGCCATCCTTGTGGCGGACCTCAAGGATGGAATTTACGCCGTCGGCTTTGGCGGCGGACAGGTCGATATCACCAACGGCAAGTTCGTCTTTAGCTGCACCGAGGCTTACCGCGTCAAGAACGGAGTCGTCGGCGCGCCCGTCAAAGGTGCCACGCTGATTGGCGACGGTGCTACCGCGATGAAACAAATCCGCGGCATCGGCAACGATATGGCGCTGGATCCCGGCATCGGCAATTGCGGCAAAGCAGGCCAATGGGTGCCCGTGGGCGTGGGCCAGCCCAGCCTGATGATCGGCGGGCTGACAGTGGGTGGTGCTGGGGCTTGACCCGCTGGCCCGCGATCGGCACGACCGTGGGTGGGCATCGACATTTGACAGCCCTTATCTATGCCGGACTTTTGACATTGATGCTGATCGTCGTGCCTGTGATCGGGTTCCTTATCGCGGTTGTCACCAGTCCTTTCGTTGACGAGTTGAACGACAATAAACTGCTGTCGCTGCTTTATACTGTTGGTCTTTTTGTCGGCTTTTCGCCAATGTTTTCGTGGGCGGGTCTGTTGCTTGGCGTGCCGCTCTCGATTTTGGCAATGTCGAGGGGCATGGCAGGATGGGGCGTGGCTGCCGGAGGTGGAACGCTTGCTGGGGCGCTGACTGGCGCTTTTCTGGGAAGTGTCATGTTCATGGCTACCTTTGGCGCAGGGTTCGGGCTGTTGTACTGGATATTCCTGCGCTGGCTGGTACCTGCTGCCGTGATTGCCGAAAATACCCCAGTAAGAAACTGAATGCGGGCCTTCACCTCTCGTTAACCCAGACCGTCTAAACCTGATTCTGCAACAGGCGGAGGACAGGTGATGACCGAAGAACGACTTTCTTCCACTCACCCCCCACTCCCACCCACCACGGAAGATGATCGGCTGAACTGGCTTCGTCTGTTGCGCTCGCGTCGTGTTGGGATCGTGACGTTTTACCGGCTATTGGCTGAACACGGCAGTGCACAAACCGCCCTTGCGGCCTTGCCCGATGTGGCGCGCGCCGCTGGTGTGGCGGGTTACGAAATATGCCCCGAAGCCGTCGTGCTGGCCGAAATGAAATCGGCGCGGCGCGCCCGTGCGCGCATGCTGTGTATCGGCGACCCCGACTACCCTGCCCATCTGGCCGAAATTGATAGCCCGCCGCCGATTCTGTGGTGCATCGGCAATACCGCCCTGTTGCGCCGCCCGCTGATTGCGATGGTCGGTGCGCGCAACGCGTCGTCACTTGGCACGCGCATGACCAAACACCTTGCGGCCGATCTAGCGGCAGCGGGGCATGTCATCGTCTCGGGCCTTGCGCGCGGTGTTGATGCTGCGGCGCATTTGGCCGCGTTAGACGGCGGCACTGTGGCCGTGCAGGCCGGTGGCGTTGATGTGGTCTACCCCGCCGAAAACAGTGATCTGGCCGATCAAATCGCATTGAAAGGCCTACGCCTGTCGGATCAACCGATGGGCACACAACCACAAGCGCGCCACTTTCCCGCCCGTAACCGGATCATTTCCGGCCTTGGCCGCGCGGTAGTCGTGGTCGAGGCTGCAGCGAAATCCGGCAGCCTGATCACCGCGCGCAACGCCCTTGATCAGGGCCGCGATGTTCTGGCCGTACCGGGCCATCCATTTGATGCCCGTGCGGCGGGTTGCAACATGCTGCTGCGTGATGGTGCGACCCTTGTGCGCTGTGCCCAAGACGTGCTGGATGCGCTGGCACCGCTGGCAGCCCCCCAAACACCTGAACTTCCGCTCGCGCCGCCCCAGCCCGCCGCGACGCGTAAACCCAGCCTGCGTGACACCGCCAAACTGCACAGCCGCATCCTGTCGCAACTTGGCCCCTCGCCCTTGGCCGAGGATCAGTTGATCCGCGATCTTGCCCGCCCCGCCACCGAGGTGGCGCCAATCCTTCTGGATCTTGAACTTGACGGTAAAATCCTGCGCCAACCTGGCGGGCTGTTGTCACGGGTGAACTGACACCATCCCTCTAAAGCTGCGATTCATCCTGTCATCGGCGCAAGTTTCACAAGCTGCATTGACAATCCCCCAAGCCCCCCCACATGTTGCCGCGCCAGTGCCCCCTGTTCGTTTGCAAAGGATTCCTATGCCAGTCGTCGTCGTCGAATCCCCCGCTAAGGCCAAGACAATAAACAAATATCTTGGTGATGGTTACACTGTTCTCGCCTCATATGGTCACGTGCGTGACTTGCCCGCGAAAGACGGATCAGTCGATCCCGATGCGAATTTCGAGATGTTGTGGGAAGTCGCAAGCGACAGTAAAAAGCACATCAAAGCCATCGCCGATGCACTTGCGCTTGATAACGAACTGATCCTCGCAACCGACCCTGACCGAGAGGGTGAGGCGATCAGCTGGCACCTTGAAGAGACATTGCGCAAACGCAAATCCATCAAGAAAGATACCCCCGTAAGCCGCGTTGTGTTCAACGCGATCACCAAGTCAGCTGTGACCGAGGCCATGAAAAACCCGCGTCAGGTCGATGTGCCCTTGGTCGAGGCATATCTGGCCCGTCGCGCGCTGGACTACCTTGTAGGTTTCAAACTTTCGCCCGTGTTGTGGCGTCGCCTTCCCGGTGCCAAATCCGCAGGCCGCGTGCAATCGGTTTGCCTGCGCCTGATCGTCGAACGCGAGATGGAGATAGAGGCGTTCAACAACCGCGAATACTGGACCGTGAAGGCACTGCTGGACACCCCGCGCGGCCAAACCGTTGAGGCGCGATTGACCGTGCTGGCAGGCAGTAAGCTCGAAAAATTCAGCCTCGAAAATGCTACTCAGGCGGAAATCGCCGAACAGGCTGTGAAATCTCGCGATCTGTCGGTCAAATCGGTCGAGGCAAAACCCGCCAATCGCAACCCCTCCGCGCCCTTCATGACGTCAACTCTGCAACAAGAGGCTTCGCGCAAATTCGGCTTTGGCGCGCGCATGACCATGAACGCCGCGCAGCGTTTGTACGAGGCCGGCCTGATCACCTATATGCGGACCGATGGCATCGACATGGCCCCCGAAGCGATCACCGAGGCGCGCGAGGCAATTGCTGACAAGTATGGCGCTGAATACGTGCCATCCAACCCGCGCATCTATAAAAACAAAGCCAAGAACGCCCAAGAAGCGCACGAATGTATCCGCCCGACGGAGCTGTCTAAAGACGCAACCGAGACGAAAATCGCCGACCCCGACCAGCGCAAGCTTTATGATCTGATCTGGAAACGCACCATCGCCAGCCAGATGGAAGGTGCGCGGATGGAGCGTACAACCGTCGATATCGCCAGCAGCGATGGCCAGATTGAACTGCGCGCCACCGGTCAGGTCGTGCTGTTTGACGGTTTCCTGCGCGTCTACGAAGAAGGCCGCGACGATGACGTGGTCGATGACGACGACAAGCGC
The DNA here is from genome assembly GCA_937891785.1 of uncultured Octadecabacter sp. Taxonomy (GTDB): domain Bacteria; phylum Pseudomonadota; class Alphaproteobacteria; order Rhodobacterales; family Rhodobacteraceae; genus SW4. Next base: position 1,271 of record CALAGN010000131.1, on the reverse strand, counting down.
CTGCCACAGATGGCCAGCGGCGAAGGCATGACCAAAAAGACGGTCACACCCGAGCAGCATTTCACCCAGCCGCCGCCCCGCTACACCGAGGCAACGCTGGTCAAACGTATGGAAGAGCTCGGCATCGGCCGTCCGTCAACCTATGCGTCGATCGTCACGACGATCCAAGACCGCGACTACGTGCGCAAAGACAAGAACCGCCTGGTCCCCGAAGATAAAGGGCGGCTTGTCACGGCTTTCCTGACCAACTTTTTCCGCAAATACGTCGGCTACGACTACACAGCCTCCCTTGAAGAAGAACTGGATCACGTCAGCGCTGGCGAGGCGGATTATAAGAAACTTCTTGCCAATTTCTGGGCCGATTTCAAAGTCACAATTGACGAGGCGATGGACCAATCCATCACCGAAGTCCTTGAAAAAATTAACGATGTTCTCGCCCCCCACATCTTTCCGCCCAATGAAGATGGCAGCGATCCACGTCTATGCCCCAACTGCGGCGCAGGCCGCCTGTCAATGCGCACGGCGCGGTCGGGCGGCGCGTTTATTGGCTGCTCGAATTACCCCGAATGCCGCTACACTCGGGCATTTGGCCCCCCCGGTGGCGACGAAGACAATGCAATTCCGCCCGAGGGCAAATTGCTGGGCGCCGACGCCGACGACAATATCTGGATTCACAAGGGCCGCTTTGGCCCCTACGCCCAGCGCGGCGAACTCAGCGACGACAACAAGAAACCGCCCCGCCAATCAGTCCCCAAAGAATGGCCCCCCGAAGAAGTCGAGCTTGAAACAGCCGTCAAACTGCTGTCCCTGCCCCGACTAGTCGGCCCACACCCCGAAGACGGCGTCAACGTCTGGGCAAACATCGGGCGCTATGGACCCTATTTGAAACATGCGGACTCCACTTCAGAGCGCGGCGGCACCAACGCCAATCTCGAAGGGCTGGACGAGGTGTTTACCGTCGGCATGAACCACGCCGTGCAACTGCTCGCCGAAAAAGTCGCCTCGCGCGGTGCGCGCGGAGGCGCTGCGAAAACCCTGCGCGATCTGGGTGAACACCCCGATGGCGGGGCTGTTGCAATCATGGAAGGCAAATACGGGCCTTATGTGAAATGGGACAAGGTCAACGCGACCTTGCCCAAGGACAGCGACCCCGAATCCGTGACCATGGAGCAGGCCGTCGAACTGATCGCTGAAAAGGCAGCCAAAAAGGGCACCCGCAAGAAAGCCGCGCCAAAAAAGAAACCGGCTGCCAAGAAGCCCGCGGCGAAAAA